>JBIKOG010000333.1:0-6890 GCA_044358225.1 Bryobacteraceae bacterium
TTCTGGCCCTCCGTTGTTGCGACAGCAACGGCCGATTTGAGGATTACTGGGAGAGCCGCGCTGCTTGACTACCACTTTTATGTCGCACACCCCTCGTAGACCGACGGCGGCGGCAGCCACCGTTCCGCCACCGAAACGACGAGAACCTGGGCTCCGGCGGGGATACCCGCGTTGCGCAAGTCGTCAATCATCGCGTCCGCGCAGGGCGATCCATCGTAGGCGACCAGCAGTCGAAATGGCTTCAGCATGGGCTGTCTCCGGGCAGGTTCATGCCCCCATCGCGCCGATAGGCAGCGGCGCCTCCGGAGCTCAATATTTCGTGCACTGGCTACCTCGCTTGTTCCGCCCGGCGGTTGGCAACGTCTCCCCCGTGCTCAGGGCCAGAATGCCTGCTTTCCCGTCCCGCGTCCATCCTGTACTTAGGTGATTTCGGTCCCCCTTCCGTGTCACCGTATGGGTAGGACCATGTTGCTCCGCACCCTTACACTCATTGCCGTCGCCTGCCCGATCTGCCTGGGCCAAACCGACGGGGAACGCTTTCTGCTGAACAAGATTACGGAGTTGGAGGCGCGCCTGGCGGCCCTGGAAAAGCGGCTCGCCATCCAACCAGCCCCGGTGCAGCCCGCCTCGCCCCCGCCAACGGCGGTGCGGGCGGAGACCGTCCCCGAGCCTCCGCGATGGTGGCAGGATACAACGGCCAGTCTCTATTTCGACGGCTACTACGCCTGGAACACCAATCGGCCAGTTGGCAGGGTCAACCTGCTGCGCGCCTACGATGTGACGGCGAATAACCTCGGCATTAACCAAACAGGCGTGGTGGTGGAACGGGCGCCGAAGGCTGCCAGTCCGTGGGGGTATCGCCTGGACCTGATGTACGGCCAGGCGACGGAGACCTTGCAGGGCGGAGCGCAGAACGAGCCGCGCCCGCAAGTGTACCGGAACCTCTTTCAGGCGTATGGCACGTACGTCCTCCCGGTCCGGAGAGGGGTGACCATCGATTTCGGCAAGTGGGCCAGCGCGCTGGGGACGGAAGGCAATTACACCAAGGATCAGATCAACTACTCGCGCAGCTACTTCTTCAATTTGCTGCCGTTCTATCACATGGGCGTCCGAACCACGCTGCCCGTGAACGATCGCCTCAGCGTGTCCTACTGGCTCGTCAACGGCGCGAATCAGACGGAAGATCTCAACGGCTTTAAGTCGCAGCTCGGCCAGGCGATCATCAGACCGGCGAAGAATCTGACCTGGACACTCAACTACTACAGCGGCCAGGAGCAGCGGGATCTGGTGCCTTCACTGAATCCGGGCCTGCCCTTGCTGCCGACGCAACCGGGCCTGTCGACAACCGGCCTTCGTCCCTTGCTGCGCGGCCGCTTGCACATCATCGACACCTACGCCACCTGGAACGTGAACTCCCGTCTGCTGCTTGGCGGCGAGCTGGACTATGTCGTCAATCGCGTAGAGAAGACCGGGCCCGGCCAGGTGGTGACAGGGGGAGCCGGGTACCTGCGTTATCAACTCACCGGCAAGGCGTATTTCGGCCAGCGCTACACGCGTCTCAACGACCGGGCGGGGCTCTTCAGCGGAACCTCGCAGAGCCTGAACGATCTCACCTCCACGTTTGGCTACCGGCCCGCCGATGGGTTCGAAGCGCGGTTGGAGTTCCGCCGTGACTTCTCGAACGCACCCTTTTTCCTGCGGCGAACGGCCGGCGATCTGGCCAGGCAGCAGAGCACCTACACGCTTGGTTTGCTGTGGTGGTTCGGCGGGAAAACTGGTGGGTGGTAGGGCATCTGCCGGGCGGTCCGTCTCATGCCTATAGGTGATTCCGAAATCACCGCCACTGCCCTAATCTGGAAACATGGCAGAAAAGGGGCAGCGCCGGCAGCCCTGTCGAAGGCCATCGGAGTGGGATCTGACAAGAGGAAGGCGAGGTTCGGCGCTATGAGGCCAGGCGTTACCGCGGTGCTTCTGCTGGGGTTTGGGGCCCTGCTTTTGCTGATCGGGATTCTGGGCGCCGGCTCCATTGGCCGCGCCAACGAGGTGTACGACCAGATGACGCGCGCGCAGCTAGCGTATGAAGAAGTCGAGGAGGCGTTGCGCGATTTGCCTGCTGATCTGCACCTGACCGGTATCCTGGTTCGCGACTACGCGCTCGACCCCTCGCCCAGTGCGGCGCCGATCTACAAGGAGCAATTGAGAAAGGAGCAGCAGCGAATCGAGCGAGACCTCACGCGGCTGAGTATGTTGAGTTCCGTCCAGAAGGAAAAGGTCGAACGGTTGCAGCAGGAGATTCAGGCCTACGCCGACTCGCTCGATATCATTCTGGGCTGGTCCCCGCAGGAGAAGTACGCCCGCAGTTTTGAGGTGATCCGGGCAACGCTCCCCAAGCGTCAGGCCATCGTCGATCTGGCCCAGGAGCTTAGCGCGCTCAACGCCCAGAGCCTGGCCATCCAGCGCAAGGCCGGCGAGCGAGGGCGAGACTCGCTGCAACGGTTCGTCCGCAACCTGCTGCTGGCGTGCCTGGCACTTGGCTTGCTTGTCGCGATTGTCAGTGCGCGGAGCGTCGTGCTTTCCGAGAAGAAGTCCGAGGCCGAACGGGAGCGCGCCGTGGAAGCCGAGCGGCAGCAGCACCGGCTCGCCATGAGAGTGGTGCAGGTGCAGGAGGAGGAGCGAAAGCGAATTGCCCTGGAGCTGCACGATGCCGTTGGCCAGATGGCCTCGGCGCTGGGCATGGAGTTGGGCCGGATCGAGAATCTCAGTCAGTCCTCCTGGCCGGAGTTTCGCGGGAAGATCGCGGAGGTCAAGCAAATGAACGCCGACGTGATTCGGGCGGTGAAGGAGCTGGCCACGGGACTCCGGCCGGCGATGCTCGATCAACTCGGCCTGGGGCCGGCGCTGCGCTCCCACGCCCGCGAATTTGAACGGCGGACCAACATCTCCACGGAAATCCAGTTGGAAGGCGAGTTGGACATGATCCCCGAACCGCACCGCACTTGCATCTATCGAATCGTGCAGGAAGCTCTCAACAACTGTGGCCGTCACGCGCACGCGAACAACGTGGCCATCTCCCTCGCCGGCGCGGCGGACCTGATCAAGCTGACGGTCCGGGACGATGGCGTTGGGTTCGACGCCGCCCGGAAATCCGAGACGGGACTGGGCCTGATCGGCATTGCCGAGCGCGTGCGCGATCTCAACGGCAAGCTGAAGATCGATTCCACACCGGGTAACGGGACCCGTCTTGCGGTAGAAATCCCGGTGAAAGAGAGTGTGACGGCATGAGCCCGATTCGAGTGTTGATCTGCGATGACCACGGCGTGATGCGCAAGGGCCTGCACCTGCAATTGGAGCAGCACCCGGACTTCGAGGTTGTGGGCGAAGCATCGGACGGCCGGGTGGCGGTTCAAATGGCGGAATCACTGCGCCCCGACGTGATCCTGATGGATATCGGCATGCCCAATCTGAATGGCATCCAAGCGACAAGTCAGATCGCAAAGTCCAATCCGGATGTAGGTATTCTGATTCTCAGCATGTACTCCGACGAAGAGTATCTGCTGCGCGCGCTGCATGCCGGCGCGTTGGGATACCTGATGAAGGAGAGCGCCGAAGCCGACCTCGATCGCGCCGTCCGGGCAGTGGCCCAAGGAAAGTGTTTCTTCAGCCCTTCTATCCAGGCGTCCCTGCGCGAAGATTACATCAGCCAGTTGCGGCGGAAGGGGCTCACCGATTCCTACGACCTGTTGACGGAGCGCGAAAAGGAAGTGCTGCAGCTGTTGGCGGAAGGGAAGGTCAACAAGGAAGTCGCCACCGCGCTCGATTGCAGCGTCAACACCGTGGCGACGCACCGCATGCACCTGATGCAGAAGTTGGACCTGCACAGCTCGGCGGAGATCGTGCTGTACGCGATGCGCAAACGCATCATCACCTGAACGCAGTATGTTCAATGCAACTGCGAACGGATATGCTGCATACCGGAACATGCGTTTAAAAGAAGCGGGCTCCGCGCTCTGCGCGGCCTGTGGCCGTCGAGCCATTCTCCTGGTGCTCTTCTCGGCCGGGACGCTCG
The DNA here is from genome assembly GCA_044358225.1 of Bryobacteraceae bacterium. Classification (GTDB taxonomy): domain Bacteria; phylum Acidobacteriota; class Terriglobia; order Bryobacterales; family Bryobacteraceae. The sequence continues at coordinate 4,067 of JBIKOG010000333.1, forward strand.
CCGCCCAGGAGCTGTGGAGTTGGCACTCGGTCGACTTCGCGTTGTGGAAGGCGCGCGGCGTTGAATGGGGACTGCACACCCGCTTGCGCACCCGGCAAGGCGAGTTGCAGCAAGGCCGCTCCGGCACGATTCTGAAGTTCTCGCCGAACGCCCGCATGGCCCTAATCGGCGGCTACTACTATGGCAGGGAAGAGGACACTCGCGAGGAATGGCAGAACTCCCACCGGGTGTTTGCCGGTGTGGAAGCACCCGTGTATCGGCGCGGCGCCGTCGCCGTTGTCTCCCGCGGACTCGTGGAGCGGTTTGTTACCGCCAGCCGTCCCAGCTTCAACCGTTTCCGGCACCGCGTTCGCCTCACTACCAGCTACCGCGTGGGCCCATACACTAGCGGGGAGTGGTTCTGGGATGCCAAGGGGTATCTGGCCGCACGCTACCAGGGCGGCGTGCGCTGGCGAGGCTCACGGTGGGCGACCGTTGAGTGCGGCTACATGTACGATGCGCGGAGCCCACACCTCGGCCCCCCGCGCCACGGCGTTGTCACGCAGCTTTTGTTGGAGCGCTGAGGATTGGGCTTTCCGACGCTCTCACGCAAACACAGTATTCCCGCCGCAACGCGATTCGTCTAGTCCGAGGGTAAGAGCATTCCATGAAAGCCCGTGACATCATGACGCATCCCGCGCGCACGGTGCGGGAGGATTGCACGTTGGAGTCAGCGGCCCGGACGATGCTGGCCCATAACATTGGCTGTCTTCCGGTCACGGACGGCGCGGGCAAACTGGTCGGCATCCTGACTGAATCCGATTTCGCGGGGAAGGAAAAGGGAGTCCCGTTCTCCCTATTTCGCTTTCCTCAGGTTTTCGGGGACTGGTTGCCTAATCAGGGTGTCGAGAAGATGTATGCGGCAGCGCGTTCGCGGCGGGTCGGCGAGTTCATGAGCCGTGCCGTTGCGACGGTGGATATCGCCGACGATATCGAGGCCGTCATCGCCAAGATGCAGAAGACCGGGTTCCATCGGTTGCCTGTGGTGGTGGATGGACAGCCGGACGGAATCATCGCCCGGCATGACCTGCTTCGGTTGATGCAGGTACGTTTGGCAGAAGGAGAGAGAACATGAGAAGACCGTGGTTGGCCCTGCTCGCCCTCGCGTTAGCGATCCCGGCTGGAGCACAGAACCGAAAGACGATTTACGTGGATAAGATGGAGGGCCTGGAGCCATTCGTCGAGCAAGCGCTACAGGCAGCGGAACTGCCCTTCGACTTCATCGAGGAGCAAAAACAGCCCGAATTGAAGGCCGGTTTAGCGAAGATGCACTCCGCCTACGGAGAGATCGTCTACAAACACAAGCTCGGCCGGAATGAGACGCACCGTCTGGAGTTGCGGGATGTCGCGCGGAATAAGTTGATCGCATTTTACGATTTCCCGCTCCGCGGAGACGACGAATCCCGCCGGCGTGCTGCGCAGGAGTTCGCTGCAAAAGTGAAGAAGGCGTGGGCAAAAAGCAGCAGGTAGGCGCGCGACGGGTTCCCATTCCGTCTGATTCATGCTGGCCTATCCGGTAGCCCATATCGGAGTATCCGCGGAGTCGCTGTTCGCACATCCGCGTGAGCATCCGGACATTGACGTCGACGTAGTCATGAACCTGAACGACCCGCTTGTTGTCGTGCAGTCGATACAACCGGCCCATGTACCGCTGTAGCGTTCCCTTCCACGAAATCGGCATCGCCAGGAAGAGCGTGTCGAGCCGTACATCGTCGAAGCCCTCGCCAACGTAGCTGCCCGTCGCAAGAGTCACCCGCGGCTCCGATTCGGGAATCGCCCCCAGCCTGTGGTTCTCGTAAATCTCGAAGTTGTTGATAAATGGAGGAGCTGCCTTTCTTCTTTCGATTCCGTTGTTCGCCTCCCTTGGTGGGGCTGGCGGCGGCCTTCCTGGCCTCCTCTCGCAATCGCGCGGCGCTTCAGTTCGAGATTCTTGCCCTTCGTCACCAACTCAGCGTTTTGCAACGGTCTGTGAAACGGCCGAAGCTGACCACCGCTGATCGATTCCTCTGGGCCTGGTTGTCGGCGGTCTGGGAGGATAGGCACCTGAGTGCCGCCATCATGAAGCCGGCGACGGTGATCGGTTGGCATCGCAAGGGCGTCCGGCGGTCCCGGCGGATTTCCGATCCTTGATTCGTGCGATGAGCCGCGACAACCCTCTCTGGGGCGCACCGCGGATTCACTTGGCATTGCCGTCGGCGAATCGAGCGTGAGCAAGTACATGGTCCGCCACCGCAAACCGCCATCGCAGCCCGCCCGATCAGACCTCAAGACGAGGTTTCCGAGAACGACAATTGATTAGTAGCGTTCGTCGCCTCGAGCATTTGAGCCAATTGGGCCGCTCTCCAAACCCACGAGGTCGACGCTCAGAGCAAATTTCGGATCCGATGCAGATTGGATCTGTTATCCAGCGCTTGTTCGGCACGCGGTTTCGGTCGAGACTCAGATTTTCAACCTCCTGCTACCTATTCGGCCCGCGTAGGATGTGGAGGGAGTGTGCGAAAGTGTGTGCGGATTGCCGGCGGATCCTTTACTACGCGCCCACACTACGCGCCCACTGCGATTTCTGCCAATCGACGTCCACCACAGCTTGACTGCAGTGCGATTCCCAGTAGATTGTGGAATGGCTGGTTCCAACGTGCATGCCAGGGCGAACATCCACAAGGTGGCGATTCCGACCAAGCCGAACAGCAATCCGAAGGCAAGGCGAACAGGATTCCGGCGTGAAGCCGAACAGCAATCGGAGCGAAGCGACGCTGGTGTTTTGATTGTGGGATAAGTGTTCGGC
>JBIKOG010000334.1:0-6873 GCA_044358225.1 Bryobacteraceae bacterium
GTGCGCTCGGCTTGAGATCGCGATATTTGTGGTGAAGACCTAGCGGAGGGCTTCCATGATTCTATGGGGTTTAGCTTTGTTTCGCGGTGCGAACTGCGAAAGTCAGGCTAGAGCAAGGGGAAGCGCTGGCGGATCTCTTCGAGGAAGCGGACGAAGACGGGATCGGAGGCGATTCCCTTTCGCCAGGCGAGGCCCATTTCGCCGAGGTCGTATCTTGCCATGACTTTGGCGCCGGGGATTTGTTTGCCATTTTCGTCGGGTTCGCGGCCGAGGAGGACGACCTGATCGGCAATTTCGCAGACGGCGGCGATGTCGTGGCTGACGATGATGGTGGTGTTCAGTTCGTGGGAGTGGGTGACTTCGTTGATGAGTTCCTGGACGGCGTCGAGGGCGACGCAATCGAGACCGGAGAAGGGTTCGTCCATGAGCAGGAACTGTTCGGAGCACATGATCTGCTGGCCGATGGCGATGCGCTGGCGCTGGCCGCCGGAGAGCTGGGCGGGGTAGTGGTCTTTTCGATCGGAGAGTTTGAAGCGATCGAGAAGATCGTTGGCGCGGCGTTCGCGGTCGGCTTGCGGTTTGCCGCTGTGGGCGCCGGCGACCATGAGGTTGCTCCAGACGGTGCGGTGTTCGAAGAGCGGGTAGTGCTGGGCGACGACGCCGACCATGCCGCGCTGGACGGGGGCGCCGGGGTGGCCGATGAGGACTTCGCCGGAATCCGGTTTGTTGAGGCCGGCGAGGATGCGGAAGAGCTGCGTCTTGCCGATGCCGGAGGGGCCGAGGAGGCCGACGATCTGGCCGGTGGTGGCGCCTTCGCGGAGGATGTCGAGGATATCGAAGCTGAGGCCGCGGAGGATTTGATTGCCGCCGAGTTTGAGGGAGACGTTTTTGACCTGGATGATCGGGTCGCCGATGGAGTAGCCGTTGGGCATTTATTTGCGCTCCAGGGTGAGTTCGGCGTAGGGGCAGACGATGCGTTTGAAGAAGCCGATGGCGTAATCCTGCGCGAGGCCGACGGAGAGGATGACGATTTGGATGGCGAAGACTTCGGCGAGGTGGAAGTGCTTGTTCTGATTGAGCAGCATGGCGCCGATGCCGCCTTCGGCGCGGGATATGCCTTCGACCATGGTGAGCATCATCCAGCCGATGGCCGCATTTTGACGGAGGACTTCGATGGCGCGATCGAAGGTGCCTAGGACGACGACCTCCCAGACGACCTGCCATTCGGACATGCGGAGGGTGCGAGCGTGATCGAACTTCGATTTCGGGATCGCCTCAATTTCGGCGGCCATGGAGGTGACGAAGAAGACGGACATGCCGAAGACGAGGAGGGAGACCTTGAGCGGGCGGCCGCCGCCGACGAGGAGGGTGAAGATGAAGGTGAGGCCGATTAAGCCCAGGAAACGGCCCTTGGCGACCGCAGCGGCGAGCGGGCGGAAGAAGGGCATGACCGTGGCGTAGCAGAGGACCAGGGAGAGGGAGACGGTCCAGGCGAGGGATTCGAGGTTGAGGAAGAAGCTGGTGATGAGTTCCTGGCCGAGACCTTGTTCCATCCAGAGCGTACCGAGCGCGGCGAAGACTTCCGGCGGCGTGGGCAGGACTTGGAAAGGGGCGACGAACCAGATGGCGAGGGCGAGTACCGCCTGCACGGCCACCACCGCCCGCATGGAGGCGGAGGTGGCCGTGTGGTTGGGTACGAAGACCTTGTTGAGATCGTTCATTTACTTGACGGTGGTACCGATTACGATTTCAACGCGGCGGTTTTTGGCGCGGCCTTCATCGGTGGAATTAGGCGCGACGGGGTTTTGCTGACCGTGGGCGAAGACGCGGACACGGCCTTCCGGGAAGCTGAGCGCGGACTGGCCTTCGAGCCACTGTTTGACGGCGAAGGCGCGGGATTCGCTGAGCTGCATGTTGGCGTTGGCGTCGCCGACGGAATCGGTGTGGCCATGGATTTCGACGGCGGTGGAGCCGGCGACGAGGAGGTCCTTGAGCATCTGGTCGAGGTCGGTTTTGGCACTGGCGGTGAAGGTGTTCTTGCCGGTGTCGAAAGTGATGTTCCAGGCCTTGCGGCTGACGACGTTGGTCATCTTGTCGCTGGTGTTGAACTGGGGGACCGAGGCCGGAGCCATGGCGCCGGCGCGGGAGGCGATAGCGGCGATGTAGGAGGTATCGAGGATCTGGTCCACGGGGGGGTAATTGGGGACGAGATCGGGATACTGCTTCACGACGATGTCACCGAAGACGGTGTAGGTGGCGGCGAAGAGATTGGCCGCGCCTTTGACCATGCCGTAGAGAAGGAGGTTGTCGGCGAGGTTGTTGACGGACGAGCCGCCGAGTTCGACCTGGAGGCCCTGCTTGTCGGGTTCGACGACGCCGTTGTAGTAGCGCTCCCAGTAGTTATAGTCGGCGTTGGCTTCGTGGTAGACGGCTGTCGAGATCTGGGCAGCGTGCTTCAGGGCGGAGGCGTGGGCCTTGACCTGATCGCCGCCATCGAAGGTGGCTTTCAGCATGCCTTCGACGGTGGAGCGGTTGTCCTGCATCCAGCGATCGATGCCGATGATGGTGTTGGGCATCTGGCTGGAGTACTCCTTCGTGGAAACGATGGAGACGAGGCCGCCCTTTTTCTTGGCCACGTTGACGTCGCCGGGGGTCCAGGTGACGACGCCGTTGACGCAGACGTTCTTGGTTTCACCGGTCTTTTTGCCCTTGTCGACGACGGCGCGGTTTTCGCAGTAGCCGGTGATGTATTTTTCACCGGCGTCGATGTAGTCGCTGGCGGCGACCCAGTTGAGGCACTTGGGGTCGTAGGTCTTTTCGTCGGGGTTGTTGCAGAGGCTGTTATCGCCGAGCCACTTGAGAGCGATGTTCCAATCGCCGTCGCGGAGGTAGCCGGCGACGAGACCGCCACGGGAGGCGGCGGGGTTCTGCTTCCAGGCGGGCGGGCCCATGAACTTATCTTCGCCGCGGGAGTAGCCGGCGGAGCCGACGACTTTGGCGGTGTAATCGGGGCCGAGCTTTTTGAGGGTGTCGTTTAAACCCTTGAGGAACGTGGCGGCGCCGTCGCCCATGATGGCGACGAAGTGGGCGCCTTTGGTGGGTTGTTTGTTGCCGTTCTTGAGGTCTGTGGCGAAGGCGACGAGGGCTTCCTGCATTTTGCCGGCGTCGTCTTCGCGAACGAAGCGGAGGTTGACACCCTCCTTACACATGAAGCTGCCGTCGGTGGATTGGGGGCCACCGTTGGCGAACATGAGGCCCATTTGGGCGTTCCAGGCCCAGTGGTAGAACCGCACTTCGGGCTTGTCGTCGCAGCCGCGTTTGGAACCGGGGAGGTTGACGGCGGCGACGTTGGAGGTTTGCGAACCGGAGGCGGTTGGCAGGTCGATGCGGCCGACGTCGACAGAGCTGCGCACTTTGGCGCCAGGGATTAGTTTATCGAGGAGTCCGTACTCCTTGAGGGCGTATCCTACGATACCGGCGCCGAGGGCAAATATGAGTACCCAGCCGCCTTTTTCGATCTTCACAGCCATAAATTTTCCTGTCTCCTTTTCAAGGAACACGCGCACAACGGACTCGCTCCGGCCCGGCAGGAGGGGCGAGTTCCTCGCCCTTTGGTGCCGTGCCTGTGCGGCCTGTGCGCTTTAGAGGGACTTCTCGCCTTCGCGGCCGCCGATGGTCTTGTCGGGCGTGGCAGCGCCGGCTTGCGGCGACACCATACCCATTTCGACTTTGAACTGTTTCAGCAGTTCGTTGGCTTGCAGCTTTTCGGCTTCTTTTTCGATCTCGAAGCGTTGCTGATCGACGTTGCTGAGCGCCATGTCCATGCGCGCTTCGTTGACCGCGGTTTGCTCTTCGATCTTGCGTACCATTTCGTCGTGTGTCTGGCTTACGCCTGCCACTTCAAACTGCTCCATGGCGTCGGCAACTTTCCCTTGCCACTGTGATCGGCGATGGTCGCGAATGGCATTCATGGCTTCGCGTGTCTTGCGTTCCTTTTCCCGGAGGAACGCCTGTTTCACCATCATCGCCTTATCGTAGGCGGCTTTGGCCGCGCCCAACTGGCCACCAGTCCGAGCCAGGGCGGAGCGCGTCTGTTCCAACTGTGCCGCGAACGTGGCGGCGATATCGTCACGGCCAGCCTGGATGGCGGCCTTGGTTTTAGAGGTCAGTTCGACCATCTCGGATTTGTATTTCGCTTCCTCTTTTTCGAGGAGGGTAACGTTCGCCTTGACCATGGCGATGGACTCATTCATTCGCGGGACCTGATCGTTCATGTCGCGAATGTTCTGTTCGAGGATGATCTCGGGATTTTCAGCGACCGAGATGAAGAAACCTACGAACGAGCGAATGACTCTGGAGAGCCTGTTAAACATAACTTATTCACTGCCCTTTCCCCGCGCAGCTGTCGTAATGGGATTGTCCGTTACAAAGTAGGATACGCAATCGGCGATCCTTTGTTCCTCGAGTTGCTTCTGTATCCGCCAGGAGGCGAGGGCCTCCTTCTGCTTTTCCACGTCGGCGAGGTTGGCCTGGAGGCGGGCTTTTTGCTCGGCGACGAATTTGTCGAGGTCGGCCTGGATCTTCCGATTCTCTTCTACCTTTTTGGCTTCGATGTCTTCGACGGACTTCTGGCGCACGCGTTCGAAGGCGTCGAGGGCCTGATCGCGTTTGATGGCGTCCTGGATGACTTCCTGGATTTTGACGCCGGCGGCTTCGAGGGCAACGAGGATGGAGCCCTTCTTCACTTCGGCCGGCATGGCGCGGATATGCTCGCTATTGAGCATGTCGGCAACCTTGAGGATGCTGTAGCCGTGAGCGGGCGTGGTGATTTCGGCGGCATTGTAGATGTCGGCGAAGGTGGCTAGATTGCCCGAGGCGACGGCGGCGGCGGGTTTGTCGAATTTGATGGCCGGCGGAGGCGGGGTGGCCGCGACCGGGGTGGGCGGTTTCATCTGGGCCGCGATCTGGGCGATAGCATCGGCGGCGTTACCGGAGGGAGGCGGAGCCTGCTCGGGCTGGTTGTCTCCTTCGACGGAGACGAAGTATTCGTACCACTTCTTTTCAGGCATAGCACTTGCTATTGTGGCACGCGGAAACGGAAGCGGCCCGCCATCTCGAAAAGAGAGGCGGGCCGAAGAAACTTTCGACGGAAGGTGGTTAGGCGGCCTGGAGCTTGCGGAGACGCAGTGCGATGCGGCTCTTGTAGCGGGCAGCGGTGTTCTTTTTGATAACGCCCCACTTGGCGGCGCGGTCAACGATGGAGAAAGTCTGGGGAACGATGGCCGAGGCGGCGTTCGCATCTTTCGCTTCCATGAGACGGCGGAGGGCCTTCAGGCCTGTGCGGAGACGGGACCGGCGAGCGTTATTGATTACAGTTTGCCGCTCGGTCATCCGAACGCGCTTCAGAGCTGATACGTGGTTTGCCATAATACACTAATTCGCCTTTCAGAATAGCACAGGACGCGGGCATGCTACAACAGAGCCATGCAGGTTTTCGAGGCAACACCCTTCTTCACGCCCGCTACGGCGGGGTTACGGTTTCTTCCAGAAGGACCTCGCGTCCTTCAGAATTATCCCACAGCGGACCCGGTTTTGGGGTGGGTGGCGATTCAAGAGTCGTTTGAGGTGTTGACGGGGAGTGTGAACCTGTTGAACCTGCGGACGCTGGAGAACGATTCGCATCCGGTGCCGGGGCGGGTGGGGTTCTTTGTGGAGACGGACCGGCCGGGGGTGCTGGTGTTGGGGTTGGAGCGGAGCCTGGTGTTGTATGACCTGGCGGCGCGGCAGTTGGTGGGTACGCCGTTTGTGGTGACCGAGGACGAGCGGGTGGTGATTAACGACGGCTACGCGGTGGAGGGCGGGGTATTGTTCGGGACGAAGCACACGACGTTTAAAGAGCGGATTGCCTGTATGTATTTGTTTGAGACGGCGACGCGGACGTTGCACACGCTGCATTCCGAGCAGATTTGCGCGAATGGGAAGTTTCTATTTCCGGGCGGGCTGGTGGATATTGATTCGCCGAATAAAACGCTGGATTTTTATGCGTATGACGCGGTGGGTAAGAAGTTGGGCGAGCGGCGGATTATTGCGGATTTTCGGGATACGGCGCTGTTTCCGGATGGGCTGCGGCCGGGGCCGGATGGGGAGTCGGTGATTGTGGCTTTTTATAATCCGGAGGCGGTGGCGGAGGGGTTGGCGCGGGAGTTTCGGATCCGGGATGGGGAGGTTTTGGGTGAGTGGCGGATGGCGGGGTCGCCACGGGTGACTTGTCCGGAGGTGTTGCGGTTGGATGGGCGGGTTCGCGTGCTGTTTACGACGGCGGTGGAGGGGATGGACCCGGTGGTGCCGTTGGCGGGGACGATGTTTGTGGGGGATACGGCTTATTTGGAAGTGCCGAAGGGGCCGGTGTTGGTTTCGGCGGCAGCGTTCGACTAGAGCAGGAAGGCTTCGATGCGGTGGGCGCGGACCATTTGGCGTTTGGGGGACCAGCCGAAGACGGTGAAGCGGCCGTCCTGGGAGGCGACGAGGGCGAAGGCGTCCTGCTGATCCTGGGCGAATTGGGCGGCGGAGAGGTGGCGGGTGCCGCCTAGCTGGGTGGGGTGGACGATTTGCAGTTCGGAGCCTTCGATGAGTTCGGAGGCGGCGACCTGATCGACCCGGGCGGCGTTTTCGCGACGGGTGATTTTGGCGCCGAAGCCCAGGAGGTCGGTGTGTTCGGTGATGATGGTGGCGCCGTCGACGGCGGTTAGCCTGACTTTCGCAGTTCGCACCGCGAAACAAAGCTAAACCCCATAGAATCATGGAAGCCCTCCGCTAGGTCTTCACCACAAATATCGCGATCTCAAGCCGAGCGCACAGAAGCGGGCGTACTCG
>JBIKOG010000011.1:0-71286 GCA_044358225.1 Bryobacteraceae bacterium
GTGATTCACAACTTCTTTGTGCGGGAGTTGCGGCTGAAGCAGGACGTGGTGCCGGGGATGACGATTCCGCTGCGGTTTACGGCGACGAAGGTAGGCACGTATGAGGTGCCGTGTTCGGAGCTGTGCGGGCTGGGGCATCACCAGATGCGGAGTTCGCTGGTGGTGATGACGGAGGAAGATTACGCCGCCTGGCTGGCGGAGGCGCAGCAGAAGGTGGTGCTGCCGTGACGTTGTTTTCGACCGACCACAAGGTGATCGGGAAGCAGTACATTGGGCTCGCGCTGTTTAGCGTTTTTCTGGGGATGTTGCTGTCGCTGGTGATGCGGTTCCACCTGGTGCATCCGGATACGAAGGTACGGCTGTTTCAGATGCTGTGGCCGGAGGGCGCGCCGGGCGGGCAGATGACGCCGGAGTTGTACCTTTCGCTGATGACGATGCACGGGACGATTATGGTGTTTTTCGTGCTGACGACGGCGCCGCAATCGGGGTTTGGGAACTACTTTTTGCCGCTGCAGATTGGCGCGCACGATATGGCGTTTCCGGTGTTGAACATGCTGTCGTTTTGGACGACGGCGCTGTCGCTGGGGACGTTATTGCTGGCGTTTTTGGTGGAGGGCGGGGCGCCGCTGTCGGGATGGACGGCGTATCCGCCGCTGTCGGGGTTGGGAAAGATTACGGGGCCGGGGCAGGGGTTGGGGCAGGATTTGTGGATTCTTTCGATTGCCATTTTCTGTGTGGCGAGTTTGATGGGGGCGATTAATATCATCGTCACGGTGATTGAGTTGCGCGCGCCGGGCATGGGCTATTTCGACATGCCGTTGACGTGCTGGGGCTGGTTTGTGACGGCGCTGATTAGTTTGTTTGCGTTTGCGGTGTTGCTGCCGGGGGGCGTGCTGTTGCTATTGGACCGGGTGGCGGGGACGAGCTTTTTTATTCCGGGCGGGCTGATTGTGAATGACCAGGTGCAGGGGCGGTCGGGCGGGTCGCCGCTGTTGTTCCAGCATCTGTTCTGGTTCTTCGGGCACCCGGAGGTTTATATCGCCATTTTGCCGGGAATGGGCGTGATTAGCACGGTTTTGAGTGTTTTTAGCGGGAAGAAGGTGTTCGGGTATAAGGCCATGGCGGTGGCGATGCTGGCCATTGGCGGGTTGGGGTTTGTGGTGTGGGGGCACCATATGTTCATCAGCGGGATGAGCCCGTATTCATCGATTGCGTTTAGCGTGCTGACGATGGCGGTGGGCGTGCCTAGCGCCGTTAAGACCTTTAACTGGCTGGCGACGCTGTGGGGTGGGCGGCTGCGGTTTACGGCGGCGATGCACTACGCGTTGGGGTTTGTGTCGCTGTTCATCACGGGCGGGATTACGGGGCTGGTGCTGGGGCAGCCGGGGCTGGATATCTACTTCCACGATACGTATTTCGTGGTGGCGCATTTCCATCTGATTATGGGCGTGGCGGCGGTGTTTGCGATCTTTTCGGCGCTGCACTACTGGTTCCCGAAGATGTATGGCCGGTTTTTGAATGAACGGCTGGGGAAGATTCACTTTTTCCTGACTTTCGTTGGGGTTTATGCGGTTTTTGTGCCGTTGCACTTTGCGGGATTTGTGGGGAATCCGCGGCGGTATCCGGATTTTAAAGAGTATGAGTTTTTGAAGTCGGTGACGGGGCTGCATATGGGCGTGACGCATGCGGCGTATTTCCTGGCGGCGGTGCAGCTGATTTTCCTGTTCAACTACTTCTGGAGTCAGCGGCGGGGGGCGGTGGCGCCGGGGAATCCGTGGGGGGCGACGACGCGGGAGTGGACCGATGACTAATGTGGCGCGGACGGGGCAGACGCTGCTGGTGGTGGCGAGTTCGATGCTGTTTGCGGCGGTGACGAGCGCGATGGTGGTGCGGCGCGGGATTGGCGGGGATTGGGTGGCGCCGGAGTTGCCGGCCTGGGTGTGGGCGACGGCGGTGCTGGGGCCGTTGGCGAGTTGGCTGGTTTTGCGGGGGTGGGTGCGGGGGGCGGTTTTTGCTGGGGCTTTGTTGGTTGGGTTGCAGGTTTTGGTGTTGGCGGAGTTGCGGATGGCGGTGATTGGGGAGGCGTTTTTGAGCGTGTTGGTGGGGGCGCACGCGCTGCATGCGGCGGCGGGCGTGGCGGCGTTGGCCCGATGGGGCGAGCGGGCGGGGCTGTTCTGGCACTTTGTAGGGGCGCTGTGGATCTACGTGCTGTTCCTGTTTGGAGTGTGGGCATGACGGGGCATAAGCGGCTGGGGATGTGGCTGTTTGTGATGAGCGACGTGCTGACGTTTGCGACGTTGCTGGTTGTTTATACGGCGCTTCGGCTGGGGAATCCGGAGTGGCCGCGGCCGTTTACGCTGTCGCCGGCGATTGTGTTTGCGACGGGGATGACCGTTGTTTTGCTGGCGTCGAGTTTGACGATGGTGTGGGCGGTGGCGGCGATGGAGGCGGGGGACCGGCGCGGGGCGGTACGGTGGCTGCTGGTGACGATGGCGGGCGGACTTGGCTTTATTGGCCTGCATTTGACGGAGTGGCGGCATTTGCTGGAGACCGTTTCGCCGGGGACGATTTTTGGTTCGGTGTTCTTTGGGATTACGGGGCTGCACATGGCGCATGTGGCGGCGGGGGTGATCTATCTGGGCGTGCTGGCGGTGGGGGTGGGGCGCGGGAAGTTTGTGGCCGAGGACGTGGAGACGGGCGGGCTGTACTGGCACTTCGTGGATGTGGTGTGGATGTTTGTTTTCCCGCTGATTTATTTGACGGCGGTGAAGGCGTGAAGCCGATGGTGGTGTGGGCGGGGTTGGTGGCCTTGACGCTGGTGGAGGTGGCGCTGGCGTGGGTGCATACGGCGCCGGTGTTGATGTTGGGGTTGTTGATATTGCTGTCGGTGGGGAAGGCGGCGATGATTGCGTGGTGGTTCATGCATCTGCGGAGTTTTCGGCCGCCGGTGCTGGTATGGCTGTTTCCGGTGTTGTTGCTTTGTATCGGGCTGTTGTTTGTGTTGCTGCCCGAGGGCGGTGGGCGGTGAGGGCGGTTTTGTGGCTGGTGATGGCGGCGGGTTGTTGGGGGCAGTGCGCGATGTGTTTCCGGAATGCGGAGGCGCAGGAGCGGGCGCGGACGTCGGCGTTTAATCAGGGCATTCTGGTGCTTGCGGCGCCGCTGGCGGGGAGTTTTGGGCTTGTCGGGTGGTTGGCCTACAGGCGGCGGGCGCGCGTGATTGGCACGGGCGGTGTGAGCGATTGCCCGGAGGCGGGGGAGCTTTGAATCTGTTGTAGGACGAGCCATCCGGAGAGGAGGCGGCCGAAGGCGGCGAAGCCCTGGCCATCGGGGTTGCGGCGGCCGCCGAAGTCGAGTTCCGGTTGATCGCCGATGCAGATAAAGAACTGATTGGTGGCGGTATCGGCGGTGGAGCGGGCCATGCTGATGGTGCCGTTCAAGTGGCGGAGACCGGTGATTGTTGTGCGTTCGAGGGGGATGGGCGGGTGTTGCTGGGCGCCGGCGCGGGCGGAGCCCTGGATGACGCCGATCAGGATTTCGCTGTCGGGCTGGTTGGTGGTGGTGACGGTGCGGTGGAACTGGGCGTTGTTGTAGGCGCCGGCATCGAGGTAGCGAAAAAAGTTTGCGGCGGTAACGGGGGCGGCGATCGTGTCGATTTCGACGATGAGAGTGCCGAAGGGTGTGTCAAACGCTACTTTTGGCAGGGTTTTGGAGGGGGTGGAATCCGCCGAACCCGCATCAATTAAGGGTTTGGCGGCCTGTGCCGCAAAAAATCCGCGAAAACTGGGGGTTTCAGGCATATTTTCTCTTTACACTGATGAGCGTATTCCCTTATTATCGGAACTGCAAACGCTCGTCGCCAGAACATTTAGTAGTAAAAATGATTTGGGCGCCGGGGGCGCCTCTCTCGGGAGAATCAGTTTTAGTAAGGAGCTCAACATGGCTGCTGCTCGCATGACGCAGACTCAACTCGTAAAGGCCCTCGTCGACGCCGTCGAAGGGTCCACCAGCAAGCAGGTAAAGGCGCTGCTGGCCGCTTATTCGGAAATCGCCATCAAGGAAACGAAGAAGAACGGCGTGTTCGTTCTTCCCGGCCTGGGCCGTTTGGTCCGCCAGGAACGGAAGGCTCGCATGGGCCGTAATCCGGCGACCGGCGCGGCGATCAAGATTCCGGCCAAGAAGGTCGTTAAGTTCCGCGTGGCGAAAGCCGTGAAGGACGCGATCGTTCCGCCGAAAAAGACCAAGTAGTTTTTGGACTACTGAAAAGCAGAAACCCCGCCGGGAGACCGGCGGGGTTCTTGTTTCTGGGGTACCGATTTCTTTCCGCTCAAAGTGCGAGCGTCCAGAGGAAGCCCTGTTAGGCCTGCTTCTTTTCCTCGGTGTGTTTCTGTTCTTCCTTGATGGCGTTTTTGAAGTTCTTGATACCTTCCCCTAATCCTTTCGCCATTTCAGGGATCTTCTTGCCGCCGAAGAGCAGCAAGGCGATGGCGAGGATGATAACAAGCTCCATGGGCCCAAGTGAGCGCATACGGCCTCCTTCTGAATACAACTATCATTATAGAACCCTTTGTGCTTCGTCAACTGACCGAGTTTGGAGGGGAGTGAGTAAACGAGTATGGCGACGAGAAAAAAACCGAAGATGCCTGACGCCGGAACGACGGCGCGGCGGGTGGCGCGGAAGGTGGTGGGGATTGTGAAGGCCTCGCGGCCGATCGATCCGGACCCGCGGAATAAGAAGCCGAAGTACAAGAAAGATCCGCAGGTGGACGCGGAGGGATGAGGCTGGGGCTTTTGCTGTTTGCGGGGGCGCTGGCGGCGCAGACGCCGGTGTTCTTTTCGTGGCACCAGTTGGAGTTTGAGGCGTACCGGGATGCGGACCGGGACGTGACGGCGATTCTGCATTTCCGGACGAGCCGGGAGTTTTCGGCTTTCAATACGGTGCGTGGGTCGGTGGTGGGGCGGCAGCGGTTGCCGAAGGCGCTCGTGGTGTCGGCGGGGTATTTGATTCAGGACCAGGAGCCGGGCGCCGGAGATGGCGAGTGGTTGAAGCAGCAGCGGGTGTTTGCGTCGATTCAGCGGACGGTGGGACGGGGGAAGTTGCGGCATACGCCGCGAGCCCAGTACGACTATCTTTTCGACATGTCCACGGCGGCTTATGCGCGGTACCGTTTTGCGTGGGTGACGGAGTGGGCCGGGCGGGTGCGGCCCTATGGCGGGGCGGAGGAGTTTTTTGAGCGGGCGGGCGCGCAGCGGTTCCGGCCGCGGGCGGGGGTGCGGTTTGCGGCGGGCAGGTATCTGGACGCCGATGTCGGCTATATCTACGACCGGATCTATTTGCGGGGGAATACGAACCGGCACATTCTGCAGACGACGTTTAGTTTTCACCGGGGGCAGAGAGACTAGCAATTGCGGTTCTGATAGAATTCGGAACCATGATGAGCAAGGCGATGTGGCTGCTGGTGGCGGGGACGACTCTGCTTACCGCCGAGACCCGGGTTTTCCAAGGTTTCACGCTGATTGACGGGACCGGGAAGGCGCCGTTGGCGGATGCGGCGATGGTGATCACCGACGGGCGGATTACCTACGTGGGGCCGAAGAAATCGATGAAGATGCCGGCGGGGAAGCCGGAGGTGGTGGAACTGGCCGGGAAGTACGTGATTCCGGGGCTGATCAACTTGCATTGTCATCTGGGGAACACCAAGCGCATGGCGCAGGACCCGAAGAACTTTACGCGGGACAACGTGAACGAGCAGTTGAAGACGTACGCGAAGAATGGCGTGACGGCGGTGCTGAGCATGGGCAGCGACCAGCCCGTGATTTTTGATATGCGCGCCGAACAGCGGGCGGGGCGGCCGAGTTTGACCCGTATCTACACCGCCGGGCGCGGGTTTACGGGGAAGAATGGCTACCCGACGATGGCGCAGGGCATGAAGGGCGTGCCGTACGAGGTGACGACGGAGCAGCAGGTGATTGACGCGGTGAAGACCGAGGCGTCGCACAAGGTGGACATGCTGAAGATCTGGGTGGACGACCACTTGGGCAAAGAAGTCAAAATTCCGGCGAACCTGTCGGCGGCGATTATCCGGGAAGGGAAGAAGTATGGGATTCCGACGTCGGCCCATATTTTCTACCTGTCGGATGCCAAGCAGTTGGTGGCTGCCGGGCTGCATGGGTTGGGGCATAGCATTCGCGATGTGCCGGTGGATGACGAGTTGATCAAGCTGATGAAGCAGAAGGGCGCGTGGCTGTCGGCGACGACGTTGACGCGCGAGTATTCGGTGTTTACCTACGCCAAGGGCGCCAAGTGGGCCGACGATCCGTGGTTTGTGCGGAGCGTGGATCCGGCGGACCGGGAGACGATTAAGTCGCCGGCGTACAAGCAGAAGTCGGCGGGGGCGGACCCGCACTGGCCGCGGTACGAGAACGAATTTATTGAGACGGCGAAGAAGAATTTGAAGAAGCTGGCGGATGCGGGCGTGAAGTTTGGCTTCGGCACCGATACGGGGCCGCCGGCGCGGTTTCCGGGTTATTTTGAACACCTGGAGATGGAGTTCATGGCCGATGCCGGGTTGACGCCGGCGCAGATCATTGGTGCGGCGACGAAGAGTTCGTCGGAGTTTTTGGGTGTGAGCAAGGATCTGGGCACCTTAGAGCGCGGGAAGTGGGCTGATTTCGTGATTTTGGGGAAGAATCCGCTGGAGAATATCAAGAACACGCGTTCGGTGGAGCAGACGTGGGTGGCGGGGAATAAGGCCTTCTAGGTAAAAACCTGTATTCCTATTTGTAAGCCTGTCTTTACAATGGGGCAATGCGCCTTGTAGCTGCACTGCTCTTTTGTTTTTCCAGTCTTGCGTTCGGGCAGACTTCATTGGTTCCGGCCGGGTCGGTCTGGAAGTATTTGGCTAACGGTTCGGACCAGGGGACGGCGTGGCGCGCGCCGGCGTTCGCGGACGCGGCGTGGCTGTCGGGGCCGGCGCAGTTGGGCTACGGGGATGGTGACGAGGCGACGGTGGTTGGCTTCGGGCCGAACGCGAGCGCGAAGTACATTACGACGTATTTCCGGAAGTCGTTTGCGGTGGCGAATCCGGCGGCCTTTGTTGGGTTGAACCTGCAGGTGAAGCGCGACGACGGCGTAATTGTTTACCTGAACGGCACGGAGGTGTTCCGCGACACGATGCCGGCGGGGGCGGTGACGGCGGCGACGCTGGCGACGACGGCGGTGGCCGATGATGGGGCGACGTGGTTGACGGCATCGATTTCGCCGGCGCTGCTGGTGGCTGGGAACAATGTTCTGGCGGTGGAGATTCACCAGTCGGCCGGGAGCAGTTCGGATCTGAGTTTTGACCTGGCGTTGGCGGGGAGTTCGACGGTATCGGTGACGAGGGGGCCGTATTTGCAGATTGGGACGCCGAGCGCGGTGACGGTGCGGTGGCGGACGGACGCGGCGACGGATTCGCGGGTGCGGTTCGGGTTGTCGGCGGCGAGCTTGGCGACGGCGGTGGATGACGCGGTTTCGACGACCGAGCATGTGGTGGCGTTGACGGGATTGAGCCCAAATACGAAGTACTTCTATTCGGTTGGTTCGACGGCGACGACGCTGGCCGGGGCGGATGCGAACCACTACTTTGTGACCTCGCCGGCGACGGGGAGCCAGCGGCCGACGCGCATCTGGGTACTGGGCGACGCGGGGACGGGGACGGCCAGCCAGGCGCAGGTTCGCGACGCTTACTACACGTTCACGGGGACGACGCATACCGACCTGTGGCTGCAGTTGGGCGATAACGCTTACGAGAACGGGACGGACGCGGAGTATCAGGCGAAGTTCTTCAATATTTACGGCGATATGCTGCGCAAGAGCGTGACCTGGCCGACGTTGGGGAACCACGACACGGCGCAATCGACGGCGCCTCCGGCCACGCTGCCTTACTACCAGATGTTCAGTTTTCCGATGGCGGCGCAGGCGGGCGGCGGGGAGCGCGATGTTGACGTGGCTGCAGAATGACCTGGCGGCGAATTCGAAGGACTGGTTGATTGCGTTCTGGCATCACCCGCCGTACACGAAGGGCACGCACGATTCCGACACCGACACGAGCGCGACGCAGATGCGGCAGAATGTGCTGCCGATTCTGGAGAATTATGGCGTGGATCTGGTGCTTTCCGGGCACAGCCACACGTACGAGCGTTCCTATCTGATTGACGGGCACTATGGGTTGTCGTCCACGTTTACCGCTTCGATGAAGAAGAATGGCGGGAGCGGGCGGCCGACGGAGACGGGGGCGTATACGAAGCCGCTGCTGGGGCCGAGCGGGCGCCAGGGGGCGGTGTACGCGGTGGCCGGGAGTTCGGGGAAAGTGGGCGCGGGACCGCTGAATCATCCGGCGATGTTTTTGTCGCTGAGCGTATTGGGGTCGATGGTGCTGGACGTGAACGGGTCGCAGCTGAACGCGAAGTTTTTGAACAACTCCGGCGTGGTGACGGACAATTTCACGATTAGCAAGGGCGCGACGGCGAATGTGCCGCCGACGGTGGCGCTGACTTCCCCGGCTGTTGGGGCTGCGTACACGGCGCCGGCTGCGGTGACGATGGCGGCGAACGCGGCGGATGCCGACGGGACTGTGCAGCGGGTGGAGTTCTTCCAGGGCGCGACGCTGGTGGGTGCGGCGACTACGGCGCCCTATAGCTTTGCGTGGACGGGCGTGGCGGCGGGCACGTATTCGCTGACGGCGCGGGCGTACGATAACCTGGGCGCGTCGACGGTGTCGGGCGCGGTTTCGGTGACGGTGAGTCCGGTGTCGAATCCGGGGACGACGACGTTGATTGCGAAGAACTCCGTTTGGAAGTATTTGGCGAATGGGAGCGACCAGGGGACGGCTTGGCGGGCGGTTGGGTTTAGCGACGCTGCGTGGTTGAGCGGGACGGGGCAGTTGGGGTACGGCGACGGGGACGAGGCGACGGTGGTGCCGTTTGGGCCGAACGCGAATGCCAAGTACATCACCACGTATTTCCGGCGGGCTTTCACGGTGACGAATCCGGCGACGGTGGCGAGTTTGGCGCTGCGCCTGTTGCGCGATGACGGGGCGGTTGTGTATTTGAATGGGGTTGAAGTGATGCGGTCGAATCTGCCGGCCGGGGTGGTTGCGTTTAACACGCTGGCGCCGACGGCGATCAGCGGCGCGGAGGAATCGACCACGTACATTGCGGGCACGGCGGCGAGTTCGCTGCTGGTGGCAGGGACGAACGTGATTGCGGTGGAGATGCACCAGAACCTGGGTACGAGCAGTGATTTGAGCTTTGATCTGGAGCTGATTGCGAATACGACGACGGCGGTGAATGCGTTGCCGACGGTGACGTTGGGTTCGCCGTTGAATGGGGAGACCTTCATTGCGCCCGCCAACGTGACGCTGACGGCGACGGCGGCCGATACGGACGGGACGATTCAGAAAGTGGAGTTCTACCGCGGGACGACGTTGCTGGCGACGGTTTCGGCGGCGCCGTATACGTACCTCTGGATGAACGCGCCGACGGGCGCTTCGGCGATTACGGCGAAGGCTTACGATAACGTTGGGGCCGTGGTGACTTCGGCTGTTGCCAATATCACGGTGAACGCGGCGCCGCCGGTGACGCTGCTTGCCAAGGGTTCGGCGTGGAAGTATCTGGCCGATGGGACCGATCAGGGGACGGCTTGGCGAGGGACTGCGTTCAACGACGGGGCGTGGGCGAGCGGGGTGGGGCAGTTGGGGTATGGTGACGGTGACGAGGCGACGGTGGTGCCGTTCGGGCCGAACGCGAATGCGAAGTACATTACGACGTACTTCCGGAAGACCGTGAATGTGACGAACCCGGCGCAGTTCACTTCGCTGCTGATGAACCTGCTGCGGGATGACGGCGCGGTGGTCTACATCAATGGCGTTGAGGTGTACCGGAACAATCTGCCGGCGGGGGTGATTGCGGCGTCAACGCTGGCGACGACGGCCATCAGCGGCGCGGAGGAGACGACGACTTACGTGCAGGCGACGTTGCCGGTGACGGGGCTGGTGGCCGGGGCGAATGTGATTGCCGTGGAGATTCACCAGAATCAGGGAGCGAGTTCGGATTTGAGCTTCGATCTGGAGCTGATTGCGCGGCCATGATGGGGCGCTGGTTGGTGCTGGCTTGCGGTGTGGCGTTTGCGCATGGCGCGTTGCATGAGCAGATTGAGGCGCTGGGCAAATCGATTACGCTGGCGCCTCGGAACCCGGTGCTTTATGTAAAGCGGGGTGAGTTGCACCGGATGCATCAGGAGTGGATGGCGGCGGCGTCCGATTTCAATCAGGCGCTGGCGATTGATGGGAAGACGGCCGATGCTGTGTTGGGGCTGGCGCGGCTGGCGAACGACCGGGGCGAGTTGGGGCGGGCGGAGAAGCTGGCGACCGAGTATTTGAAGGCGCGGACGGCGTCCGAGGTGGGCTACCGGTTGCGGGCGGAGATTCGGGCGCGGCTGGGGCAGGCTGGGGCGGCGGGGGACTGGGCGATGGTGATCCGGCTTTCGAACGAGCCCGGTGCGGAGGACTTTCTGGGGCAGGCGGAGGCGCTGGCATTGAGCGGCGGGGATGCGATTGCGGCGATTGACGCGGGTGTGGCGCGGCTGGGGCCGTTGGTGGTGTTGGACCAGTGGGCTGTGGAGTATCTGGTGAAGCAGCGGCGGTGGGAGGCGGCGTTGGCGCGGCAGGAGCGGCTGGTGGCGGGTGCGCCAAGGAAGGAATCGGCATTGACGCGGCGGGCGGAGATTCTGTTGGCGGCCGGGCGCGGGGCGCAGGCGCGGGCGGGATTCCAGGCGGCGCTGGCGGCGTGGGAACAGTTGCCGGAGCGGCTGCGGCAGACGAAGGCGATGGGGGAACTGCGGGCGCGGATTGGAGCGGGGCTTTAGCGCGACATCGTAACAACGATTTCGTAGAGCATGCCGATGATCCAGCTGGGCGCGGTGGCGACGAAGGCGCGGCGTTTGGTGCAGCCGGTGAGCGCGGCGAAGCCGATAACGAGCATGAGAATGTGCCAGACGGAGAAGACGGAGAAGAAGCCGACGAAGCCGAGCGCGAGTTTGGAGGCGTCCGGCGGGAGGAAGCTGGCGAGGCCGAAGTTGGGCGTGAGCTGTTTGACGGTGATGGCTGCGCCGATGTTGCGCAGGACGAAGACGTGGGTGAGCGTCTGGACGGCGTTGATCATGCCGACGTGGGCCATGAAGTTGTAGAGATCGGGGAAGCGGACGTTGAGGCGCAGCAGGATGCACATGGCGAAGATGAGGCCGGCGCCGACGAGGATCATGAGGGCGAACATCATGGGCGCGCTGATGGTGGAGAAGCGGGACATCATCTCCATGGCGCTGACGAGGGAATCGAGCTTGGCCTGGTCGTAGCCGGCGGGCGGTTCGTTGCGGAGCGCCTGCATGGTGGCGCGCGGGAGCGTGTAGTTATACGCGGCCATGATGAGGCCGCCGAGGAGGATGGGCGGGAACCACGCCGTTTTGTTTCCCTGGATGCGGCGGACGGTTTCCGCCGGATTGAAAAAGACGTTGAGAATAGCCAGAAGTGCGTTCACTGTCACCTCCGACGATACCATCAGGGCTCGCGAACGGTCACTACGCGATCGGCGCGAATCTGCTTCAGTTCCTGCGTGGCGCCGCTGGGCCAGTGGATGGTGACGAGCGGGACGTGGGCCATTTTGCCGAGGCCGAAGTGGACGGTGCGGGCGCTCGAGCTGGCGTAGCCGACGGCGGTGGAGACGCGGTTGGATTGGGTGCCGATGGTGACGCGGGCGCCGGCGGCGTCGCGGTTGGATTTGGTTCCTTGCAGTTGGAAGGCGATCCAGTGGTTGGCCGATTTTGTGCCCCAGTGGATGAGGGGCGATTCGCCGAGGCGGGTGACGGCTACGTCGATGGCTCCATCGTGATTGAAGTCCGCGAAGGCGGCGCCGCGGTGCCAGGCGGGCGTGCCGGCTGAGTTGGGCGAGAAGGTTCCGTCGGCGTTGTTGTGGAGGACGAGGTTCGTCTGTTTTGACGCGCGGCTGGAGAACTTTTCGGTGTTCGTTTGGACGTCGCCGCCGGCGATGAAGATGTCTTTCCAGCCGTCGTTATCGAAGTCGAAGATGCCGCAGCTCCAACCGCTGTAGGCCATGGTGGCTTTGCCGATTTTGCTCGGATAGGTCATGTCGCGGAAGGTGTTGCGGCCGAGGTTGCGGTAGAAGGGGAATGTCTCGTTGTGGAGGGCGGTGAGGAAGAGATCGTCGCGGCCGTCGTTGTCGAGATCGCGGAAGTCGGCGCCCATGCTGGAGAGGGCGCGGCCGTCGTCGTTGAAGGCGATGCCGGCCGGGTCGCCGATCTCTTCGAAGGTGCCGTCGCCGCGGTTGCGGAAGAGGAAGTTGGGGACGGTGTCGTTGGTGACGAAGGCGTCGGGACGGCCGTCGTTGTCAACATCGCCGAAGGCTACGGCCATGCCTTTGCCGGTGTGTTTGGCGATGCCTGTTGAGATGCTGCCGTCGGTGAATTTGCCGTTGTCGTTGCGGTAGAGGAGGTTCGTGAGGCCGGTGTAGAACTGAGGGTGGCAGTAGGTGCGGAGGTTCTGCGTGGCGTCGCCACAGAAGGGTTCGGCGGCGGGGTCCCAGTGGACGTAGCGGACGATGAAGAGGTCGAGATCGCCGTCGTTGTCGTAGTCGAAAAAGCCGCCGCCGATGGCCCAATCGTTGACGGTGGGGATGGTGGTTTTAGTGAAGGTGCCGTCGCCGTTGTTGTGGAAGAGCGTGGAGGCGCGGACGCCGGCGACGAAGAGGTCGGGGTGGCCGTCGTTGTCGTAATCGCCCACGGCGGCGCCGATGTCGTAGCCGGTGCCGCAGAGGCCGCTTTTGGCTGTCACGTCGGCGAAGGTGCCGTTGCCGAGGTTGCGGTAGAGGCGGTTGCAATCGGCGGGTAGTTTCTTGGCGAGCGAGGGCTGGGGCGCGCCGTTGGTGAAGAAAAGATCGTCCCAGCCATCGCCATCGAAATCGAGGACGGCGACGCCGCCGGGCATGGTTTCGATCTGGTGCTTTTCGGGCGTTTCGTAGTGTTTGAGCGTGTGGGGGAAGGGGGCGGCCGCGGCGGCGAGGAGCAGCAGCAGGCGCGTCATTTGGCGACCTTGAGGATCTGGTTGGGCTTGAGGTTCGTCAGCGTTTTTCGTTCGCCGGTGGGCCAGCGGATTTCGAGGGCATCGATGACTTCGGCTTTGCCGAGGCCGAAGTGGGCGCGCATGGGATTCGTCGCGCCGAAGCCTTCGGAGCCCTTGATTTCGCGGTGCTGCTTCGCGCCGTTGGCGGACAGAGTGAGCGACACGCCGACGGGGTTGCCGCCGGTGAAGTCGACTTCGAGCCAGTTGTTCCGGTTGCCGGAGCGGTTGTCGTAGAAGGCGTTGGTGGCGTGGTCGCCCTGGTAGTGGCCGCCGAGCTGTGCGTAGATTTCCAGGTCGCCGTCTTCGTCGAGATCGATGAAGCTGACGCCGTGGCCTTTGTTGCCGGGGCGGGCGAAGTTGGTGAGCGATGTGACGTCGACGAAGGTGCCGTTGCCCTGATTGCGGAAGATGCGGTTGGGTTCGAGGCGGGAGAGCTGGGGATCGCCGGTGCCGAAGTAGATGTCGACGTGGCCGTCGTTATCGAGGTCAGCGACGCCGGCGCCCATGACGCCCATGGGGGCGTTGAGACCGGCGGCGATGGTGACGTCTGTGAATGTTCCGTTGCCGTTGTTGCGGAAGAGGCGGACGTTGTCGGGGTGGAGCGTGGCGGGCCGGAAGCCGGCCTTGAGGCCTTCGACGACGACTTCCCAGGGGGCGAGGGCGGTGGTGAGGATGTCGGGTTTGGCGTCGTTGTTGTAGTCGAAGAAGAACGCCACGAAGCCGTTGTGGGGAGGTTGCAAAATGCCCGCTTTTTCGGCGACTTCGGTGAACTTCCACTTGCCTTCGTTGCGGTAGAGACGGTTGGGGGAGCGGTCGAGGCCGTTGACGAGGAGGTCGATGTCGCCGTCGCTGTCGTAGTCGCCGAGGGCGATGCCGATGGCGCCGTAGGAGGGCGGTTCGATGATGCCGGCTTCGCGGGTCATGTTGGTGAATGTGCCGTTGCGATTGTTGCGGTAGATCTGCGGGGTGGAGCCGTCGCGGAGGACGCCGTTGGCGATGGCGAGATCGAGGAAGCCGTCGTTGTCGAGATCGGCCCAGAGGGAGATGAAGCCGGAGCCGGGATCGGCGGCGCCGCTCTTTTCGCTGACGTCTTCGAAGCGCGCGCCGGTGTTGTGGAAGAGGCGGTTGGGCATGGGGCCGGACCAGCCGTTGAGGGAGACGTAGAGATCGACGCGGCCGTCGTTGTCGTAATCGATCAGATTGAGGCTGTAGCCGGAGGGGACTTTGGCGAGGCCGACTTCGGCTGTGACTTCGGTGAAGTTGCCTTTGTCGTTGCGGTAGACGGCCATGAAGGTGCCGGAGCCGGCGAGGAAGAGGTCCATGTCGCCGTCGTTATCGTAGTCGGCCCAGGAACAGGTGCCGTTGCCGTCGAAGCGGGCGATGCCGCGTTCCTTGGCGATGTCGGCGAAGAGGAGGGGGCCTTGGTTGATGGGGCGGGGCGGAGCGGGGAAGAGGGCGGAGGCGGGGAGTTTGGGGGCGGTGCCGGGGGGGAGTTGATCGAGGGTGGTTTTGAGTAGCCATTGATCGATGCTGATGTTGCCGGCTATTTGCGTGGCCTGGTAGAAGTTGCTGGCGGCGTCTTCAAAGAGGCCGTGGCGATAGAGCGCGGCGCCGCGTTCGCGGAGGACTTCGCGGCGCTGTTGGGGTGTCTTGGCGCGGGCGAGGGCTTGTTCGTAATATTCGAGCGACCCGGCGTAATCGCCGTTGCGGGCGAGTGCTTTGGCCATGAGGAAGATCGCGGCGCCTTCCTCTTCGGTGTAGGGCGTGGCGCTATTGATGACGCGTTCGATGAGGGCGAGCGAGCGGTCGATGCCGAGCTTGGGGTCGTGGGGGACGCGGTGTTCGGAGTGCTCGGAGAAGCGGACTTCGCCGGTCATCCATTCGGAGAGGTTGAGGAGATATTCGTTGGCGGAGGGCTGGAGTTTGACGACGCGGGAGGCGAGTTGGAAGGCGAGGTTGGGATCGTAGTGAAGCAGTTCGGCGCGGGCGTGGAGGATGGATTTGGTTTTGAGGGCGTAGACGTGGTCGGGGTTCTCTTTGATGGCGGCGGCGAGGGCTTCGATGGCGAGGTCGATTGAGATGCGGTTCTTGGCGGCGTCGGTGGATTGGGCGAAATCGGCGAGGTGGGTGCGGGCGAGTTGGAACCAGGCCTCGGGGTCCTTGGGATGTTGGCGGATGTAGTTATTGAGTTCGGTGCGGGCCTCGGCAGTTTTGCCGGAACGGAGGAGACGGGTGGCTTGTGCGAGTGGATCGGGGGGTTGCGCGAAGGCGGACAGGGCAACGATGAAGAGGGAAAGAAGACTGCGCGACACGAGAGTAACCTTGCTGACATGGTTGCATATGCCCCTTGATTTTCGATAGAGTCTTGCAAACGCTTCCACGGTCTGGTTACCTAAGAAAACTAAAGTTTTGTTAAGGAATCCGAGAGGCGCAATCCAAGGGGAGTTACTATGTCTCGTACTATCAGAGTTCTGTCTACTCTGTGTTTCTTGGCGAGCAGTTTGCTTGCACAAGAATTTCGCGCAACGATTACAGGCCGGGTTCTTGACCCGTCCGGCGCCGCAGTGCCCAACGTATCTATCCGCGCGGTGAACGCCGCAAACAACGAAACTTCTACCGCCACCAGTGACTCGGCCGGCGCCTACACCATTCCGTTTTTGCGGCCTGGTGTTTATAAGCTGACTGCCACGGCGCAGGGCTTCAAAGTGGTCAACCGCGATAACGTTACCCTACAGGTCAGCCAGATCGCTGGTATCGATATTGCTCTCGAAGTCGGTGCCGTGACGGACACGGTGAATGTGACGGGCGAGGCCGCGCTGCTGGAAACGCAGACCGCTTCCCGTTCGGGCGTCGTCAACTCCCTGGCCGTTTCGGAACTGCCGTTGAATGCGCGCAACCCCTTCATGCTGGGCACGATGATGTCCGGCGTGGTGTTCCGCGGCGCGGCGATTTGGCAGCGTCCTTTCGACAACGGCGCGATTGCGCAGTGGTCGATCAACGGTGGCCGCGAATCGAACAATGAATTCATGATGGACGGCGCCCCGAACAACGGGCAGGCCGGCAACAACAACATCGCCTACGTGCCGATCGTCGACGCTGTGCAGGAATTCGTCGTCCAGCAGAACGCCTACGACGCGCAGTACGGCAAGACCGGCGGCGGCGTTTTCAACGTCGTGCTGAAGTCCGGTTCGAACGCCTTCCACGCCACTGGCTGGGAGTTCCTCCGGCGCCCCTATCTGGATGGCAACACCTTCCAGTCGAACGCCGTTCCGCAGGCCCCCGGTGTGAAGAACCGGCGCGCCGATCACGTGCTCGATCAGTACGGCTTCCAGCTCGATGGCCCCGTGTATCTTCCGAAGTTGCTCACCAAGAACTCTCCGGTGAAACTCTTCTATCTCGGCAGCTTTGAAAACTACCGGGAAAAGACGCCGGGTCCGCTGACCAACTCCTATCCGGAGCCGGAAATGCGCACGGGCGATTTCTCGAAGTTACGCAACGCCACCGGCGCGCCCATCATCATCTACGACCCGATCGGCGCCCAGTTGGTGAATGGCGATCCGCTCCGCACGCCGTTCCCCGGCAACATCATCCCGGCCAACCGGATCAGCCCCGTTGCCGCCGCGGTGACGAAGTTCATGCCGCTGCCGAACTCGGCTACTCCGGGCAACCTGCAGTACTCCACCAACAACCACCGCCTGCCCAACTATGTGGCCAATGACAAGTTCTACAACCTGATCCTGAAGTTCGATTGGAACTTCGGCGACAAGCACCGCGCTTTCGTCCGCCACGCGTCCAACGACCGTACGGAAGACCGGGCCGTGAACGGGCTCGATAACGTGGTTGGCACCAACGGCCAACAGCCGTTCCAGCGCATCAACGACGCCTACGTCGTCGACTGGCTCTGGACCGCCACGCCGACCCTGGTCGTCAACGTCCGCGGTTCGTACAACCGGTTTATCGAAAAGGGTTTCGGCCGCGCGAACGAAAACTTCAATCTCGCCAGCCTCGGCCTTCCGGCCAGCCTGCTGAGCCAGATTCCCGGCCCGGCCTACTTCGGCGTCTGGAACAACGCGGGCTATTCCAGCCTCGGCCGCGCGCAGAGCAACAACTTCACGAACAACTACAATCTGGCCGCCAACGTGACCAAGATCGTTGGAAGCCACAATCTGAAGATGGGCGTCGATCTGCGCCGCATTCACTACATCCTGCAGAACACCGGCAACATCCTGCAGTTCGACGGTACGCGTGCGTATACGCAGCGCATCTTCAACCAGGGCGAAGCCACCGCGGGTGACTCCTACGCCAGCTTCCTGCTCGGCGCGGTCAACGGCAACCAGAACTACCCTGTGTATCCGTTCAATCGCCAGTGGTACTTTGCTCCTTACCTGCAGGACGATTGGAAAGTGTCCCGCCGGCTGACCCTGAATGTGGGCTTCCGCTGGGATTACAACGGCGCTCCGGATGAAAAGTACAACCGTCAGAATCGCGGCTTCGACGCTGGGATGACGACCCCGATCGCCGGCCAGATCTCGGCCGCGAATCTCGCCCTGTATCCCGAACTTCGCAACCTCAAGGGTGGCTTCCAGTTCGCGGGAGTCAATGGCAATCCGACGCTTGCCGCCAAGAACGATCTGAATAACTTCCAGGGCCGTATTGGCGCCGCGTTCACGCTGAACGACAAGACGGTTCTCCGCGGTGGTTACGGGCTCTACTACTTGAACCCGAACAACAACTTCCTGCAGACTGCCGGCTTTGCGACCAACACGCCGATCGTTGACTCCGTCGACGGTGGCCGTTTCCCGCTGCCCAACCTGCTCAGCAATCCCTACCCCGGTGGCATCGGCGTTCCGTCTGGCTCCAGCCTGGGCGCGCTGACGTTTGCAGGCCGCAATAACAACTGGTTCAATCCGAACTTCAATACTCCGAAAGTGCACCAGTTCTCCATCGGCATCCAGCGGCAGATCAGCTCGTCGGCATCGCTCGAAGCCAGCTATGTCGGCAGCCGCTCCGTGGACCTCAACACGGAACGCGCTTTCAACATCCCGTCGCTCGCGTTCCGCAAGCAATGCAACCCGCTCGAAGGCGGTTCGGTGGCTTTCTGCGACCAGCAGATCGCCAACCCCTTCCGCGGAATCGAAGCCTTCCGTGGCACCACCCACTTCACCGCGGCCACGCTGCGGCGCTTCGACCTGAACCGGCCGTTCCCCCAGTTCTCCGGAGACCTGTTGCAGCAGGGTCTGAACAACTCCAAGATCTGGTACAACTCCGCGCAGGTTAACTACAATCAGCGCGTTGCCGGCGGCCTGATGATCGTGACCAACTACACCTTCAGCAAGATGGTTGAACAGTGGGGCTGGAACGATCCGTACGCCAACGTGCAACAGCAGGGTCTGTACTTCAACGATCGCCCGCACTTCTTCAAGTTCACGGGTATCTATGAACTGCCGTTCGGCAAAGGCAAACGCTTTGGCGCCGGCGCCAACGGGGTGATGCAGAAGCTCATCGGCGGCTGGGAAGTCACCAGCTTCTACACCAACGCCAGCGGCGAGCCGAATGACCTGCCGGGCAACGTGATCCAGTTGAAGGATCCGAAGGTGAAGAACATCGATTGGAAGGCCAATCAGGTTCGCGGTTGGAGCCCCTGCGTGGCCCGTCAGTTTAACGACGGTACCGTTACCATGCAGCCCTACTCCATCGCGCTTGGCTGCTCGTCCAATGTGGCTGATGCCTCCTGGCTCATGTTGCCGGGCTACGCGCCGCGCTCGACGCCGTCGCGTTCTGGCCAGATCCGCAAGCACCACGCCTTCACGCTCGATTCGTCGGTCATCAAAAACACACAGGTCACCGAACGCCTCCGCATCCAGTTCCGCGCGGAAGCCTTCAACCTGTTCAACCACAACTACTACGGCCGCGATAGCTTCAATACCGATCCGAACAACCCCAACTTCGGCACGGTGTTCCCGGCTCTCGTTTCCACGCAGAACAGCAATCCGCGTCAGGTCCAGCTGGGCATCAAAGCCTACTGGTAGACTCGGGTTTCAATCCCAACCAAGCGAGCGGCGCCTACCCGGTGCCGCTCGTTTTTTATTGGTACACTGCGGCAATCCACTATGCGTACCTTGGCCGCCGTGCTCCTTCTTGCCGCCCTGCCCGTCACTGCCGCGGACCTGTTTACCGCGATTCGGAATGGCGATGTCCGGGCCGTGAAAGCGCACATGCGCGAAGCGGCGAACAAGGACGCGCCGAATGCCGAAGGCCTCACGCCGCTGATGTACGCCGTACTGGCCGCCGGTCCCCCCGTCCTTCGTGCTTTGATCGATGGCGGCGCCAACGTCAACGCCGCCGGCCCTGATGGCGTCACGGCGCTTCACATGGCTGCCTATGATTTGGAGAAGACCCGCCTGCTGCTGACCCGCGGCGCCAATCCGAATGCGGCGCTGAAGAACGGCGTCACGCCGCTGCTGATCGCCGCGGATCGCCCCGGCACCTCTGAAGTCGTCGCTTTGCTGCTGGCCAACTCCGCCGTCCCCGATCCGAAGGCCACCGCGGAGACGGCCCTCTCCCGCGCCGCGCGCAATGCCGACGTGGCGCTGATGCGCCTGCTCCTCGCTCGTGGTGTGAAGATTTCCGACACGCCCCGACTCGCCCGTTCGGCGGCCGCCGGCCACTGCCGGGAGTGCCTGCGCATCGCCCTTGCTGGTGGCGCCGACGCCAATGGCGCCACCAGCGCCGGGCGCTCCGCCTTGCAGGACGCCGCTGCCTTCGGCGACCTGGAGATGGTACGGATGCTGGTGGAAAAAGGGGCGAACGTCTCCGCTGCCGACAAACGCGGCTACACGGCGTTGATGCGCGCGGCGCTTTCCTACGAGCCGGGCGCGCCGCAGGTGGTGGAATACCTGCTCGCCCGCGGCGCCAACGTCAGCATGAAAAATGAGACCGGAGACACGGCGCTCTCCTTCGCCGCGCGCTCCGGGGAGACGCCCATCGTCGCCATGTTGCGCAAGGCCGGTACGCCGGAGCCGAAGACCGCCGTCCGTGTGCCGGCACCGGTGGAAAACAACACGCCCGCCGAGGCGATCGCGCGCAGCCTGCCGCTGCTCCAGCGCATTGGCGAGCCGGTTCGAAAACTGGATCGATGCACCACCTGCCACAACCATACGCTGCCGATTATGGTTGTCGAAATGGCGCGGGCGCGAGGCGTGCGCGTCGACGAGGCCGTCGCCGGGAAAGAGTTGCAGGCGGCCAGCGAAGTCGATCCGCAAATGCTCTCCACCACACTGCTGGGCATCGGCATCCCCGATTTCTTCGCGTTCCAACTGGCCGGCCTGCCCGCCCGCGCGGAGTCCAGTTCCGCCATCGAGCGCATGGTCCACTACGTCTCCACGCGACAGGAGCCCTCCGGCCGCTTTCGTGTGATGGACTATCGCCCGCCGCAAGAGTACACCGATATCACCTTCACCGCCACGGCCCTGCGCGCCTTGCAGCAACACACCACGCCCGCCCGCGCGGCGGAGTTCAAGGAGCGGGTGCGGCGCGCCGCACGCTGGCTGGCCGCGCAGACGCCGCGCGACACGGAGGATAGCGCCCTGCGCCTGATGGGGCTCGCCTGGGCGGGAGCGTCGAAGTCGACGAAAGAGGCCGCCGTGAATGGACTTCTCGCGTTACAGCGCTCCGATGGTGGCTGGGCCCAGACGGCCGCCGTCGTCGCGCCGGACGCCTACGCCACCGGGGAGGCACTCTATGCGTTGCACCTCGCCGGCGTTTCGCCCACGCATCCGGCCTATCGCCGCGGCGTCGATTTTCTATTGAAAACCCAGCGCAAGGATGGCAGTTGGTTTGTCGCCAGCCGCAGCCATCCGGTGCAGCCGCTGATTGACGGCGGCTATCCGTACATCAATCACCAATGGATCTCGGCGGCCGGCGGCGCCTGGTCGACCATGGCGCTGTTGGCGACGCTCCCCGCGCAGACCGCGGCGCGCTGAGTCCCGGTAGTGGAGAACTCGCCGCCGTTTTGATACCCTTTTACGAAGTCATGCCGGGAACCCTGGATCAAATGTTCGAGTCGAATCTCGACAGTGTGGATAGCGCCGAGAATCTCTGCGTCGAAGCCGCCAAGCAGATCGGACTCGATGAGGATGCCTGTATGGATCTCGGCCTCGCCGTTCGAGAGGCTATGGTCAACGCCGTCGCGCATGGGAACAAGTACGACGCCGCCAAACAAGTCCATTTTGTTCTGGAGACCCGCTCTGACTCGGTACGGCTCACGATCACCGATCAGGGAAGCGGCTTCGATCTGAACCGCGTTCCCGACCCCACTGAAGGGGCCAATCTCATGCGTGGCTCCGGCCGCGGACTGCTGCTGATTCAAACCTTCGTCGATGAATTTACCGTCAAGAAGGCGGCGGCGGGCGGTGCGGAAGTGACGCTGGTGAAGTATGCAATTTCTGACTGAGGAGAATGACTAGTGAGTGCCACAATCACAACGCGACAGGTTGGCGATGTAACGGTTGTCGATGCCGCCGGCAAGATTACCCTGGGCGAGGGCTCGGCTCTGCTTCGGGATCAGGTGCGGAACCTGCTGGGCGCGGGGAATAAGAAGATTCTCATCAACCTCGGTGAAGTGAACTACATCGACAGCTCGGGCATCGGGGAACTGGTTTCCAGCTTCACCACTGTCAGCGGGCAAGGCGGGCAGTTGAAGCTGCTGAATCTCACCAAACGGGTGCACGATCTGTTGCAGATCACGAAACTGTACACCGTTTTCGAGATTCACGACGACGAAGCGAAGGCCGTTCGCAGCTTTTCCTAGCCGGCGGGCATGATTTTTCCGGGGGTATGTGAATTCCCTGGAGAATTTTCCTGCCGTGCGGCCACTCCTAATGTAAGGGACTCGATTTGGAGTCCCATCTGAAAAGCGCAGCGGACCATCGGGGCGTCCTGCTGGACTCGCTACGCGCAAGAACATTCAAAGGGAAGCTGCCGGCTTATGGAACCCACTGCCAATATTCGTCTCCTTATCGCGGAACCTCTTCCGCTCCTTCGGGAAGCGCTCTCCGCTCTCTGCGCCTACCGTGGAAATTTTCAGGTAGTGGCGCACTGCGCGGATGGCGCCACCGCGCTCCGCTTGATCCTGGAAACGCGGCCGGATGTCGCGCTTCTCGATCTGGACCTGCCGGAGGTGCATACGCTCGAACTTCTGCGCCGGGCCCGGGAAGCCAACTGCGACACGCGGATGGTGCTGATGTCTTCGCGGTCCGACCGGAAGACGGTGATTGAATCGCTCCGCTGCGGAGCGCAGGGGTTCGTGCTGAAGTCGGGTTCGGCACAGCAGCTCTTCGATTCCTTACGGCAGGTCCGCGAAGGCGGGGTCTACATCTCGCCGTCGGTGGAAGTGGAAAAGATCTTCGGCCCGCAACGTGGTCGCAAGATGGAAGACGATCCGATTGAGTCGCTGAGCGCCCGGGAGCACCAGGTGTTCACGATGCTGGTGGAAGGTCTGCGCGCCAAGGAAATCGCCGCCCGCCTGGCGGTCAGTCCCAAGACGATCGATACCTACCGCGCCAGCATGATGCGCAAGCTGGACATCCACGACGTGGCCGGTCTTGTTAAATTCGCTATTCATCGCAATCTCACCCCCATGGCGCCCCCGGAATACCTGCAAAGCCGCGCCGCAAATGGCGGGTTGGAATAGTATCGGGTCGCGCATCATGCTATCCTCAGTAGTTTGGGACAGTTGTGGATAAGCAAGAACGCGAACTACTAAAACATGACGTGTTTGTCGAGGAAGTCACTCATTCCATCGACTACGCGGCGACGCACAAGAAACAGTTGTCGATGTACGGCGGCCTCGCCTTGGCGGTTGTCGCCTTGGCGGGCGGCTGGTGGTGGTGGTCTGACAAACAGGCCGCCGAACGCCAGACCGCGCTCGAGGCAGCGCTCCAGGACCAGCAGTCCGCTGTTGGCCCGGGCTCCGCTCAAAATCTGCGGGTCTACGCCACGCAGGAGTTGAAAGACGCCGCCGTCATCAAATCTTTCAGCGGCATCGTCGCAAAGTATCCGTCCAGCGACGAAGCGGCGATGGGTCACTACTACATCGGCGTCACCTATGCCGATCAGGGCAAGTTCGCCGAAGCGGAAAAAGAGTGGCAGATGGTCGTCGACAAAGGCTCCAAGGAATACGCCTCGTTGTCGCGGTTCGCGCTGGCGCAGATGTACAGCAAGCAGGGCAAAGCGGCGCAGGCCGAACAGCATCTGCGGTACCTCGCCGATAATCCCACCGCGCTCTTCTCCAAGGAAAACGCCCAGATCGAACTCGCCAAGCTCATCGCGCCCACCAAGCCCGACGAAGCTCGCAAGATTCTGGAGCCGCTCCGCCAGTTGAGCACGCGTGGCTCCGTCAGCCGCTGGGCGATCACCGCCTACGGCGACACCAAACCCGGCCCGAACGCGAAGTAATCCCGTGCATCCACCGGTCGAAGCGGAAGGGCCCATCGCTCACCTCCGGTTCTGGCCGGAGATGACGCGCGGTCGCCGCTACCCGGAGCTCCGCCACCCTTATCGCAACGACTTCCAACGCGATCGCGACCGCGTCATCCACACGCGCGCCTTTCGCCGACTGGAAAACAAGACCCAGGTCTTCACCCCCGGCATCTCGGACCACTTCCGGAACCGCCTCACGCACTCCATCGAAGTGTCCCAAATGGCCCGCACGGTTGCCGGCGCCTTGGGCGTGGATCCGGACTTTACCGAAGCCCTATCGTTGGTTCACGACATCGGCCACCCGCCCTTCGCCCACTCCGGCGAAGAGGAACTCTCCCGCCAAATGGCGCGCTTCGGGGAGACCTTCGATCACAATCTGCACGCACTGCGTATCGTCGAAGATTTCGAACACCGTTACGCGCGCTTTCCCGGCCTGAACCTGACGTTTGAAATGCGCGAAGGGATCGTGAAGCACTCGCGCGATCTGGTGCCGGGGCACAGCCCGGATCTCGACGAGTATCTCCCCGATCTGCGTCCTCCCATCGAAGCGCAGTTAATCGATCTCGCCGACGAGATCGCCTACTCCACCGCCGATCTCGACGACGCCCAGCAGGCCGGTTTCTTCACCCTCGAACAACTGGGCAAGGCCGTCCCCGCTTGGGAGGACCTCTACGACACGGCCCAATCCATGTACCCCGGAGCGCCGCCGCGCATCCAGTTTCACGAGGCTCTGCGCCAAATGATCGACCTGCTCGTCACCGGCTTCGTCGAAGGCACTGTCCAGGCGTGCCGCGATGCCGGTGTGAAAACGGTCGACGACGTGCGCCGTCATCCCCAACGCCTCGCCTGCCTGCTGCCGGACGCCCGCAAAACCTGCCTGGAACTGAAGCGATTTCTCCGCCAGCGTGTCTATCTGTCTAAGGCGCTCAACGCCGAACGAGAACGCTCCGTGCAAATGATCGGCGAACTCTTTCAATACTTTGAAGCCGATCCCAGCCGCCTGCCGGAACCGTACAAGGAGCAGGTAGCCGCCCGCCCCGCCCACAATGTCATATGCGAATACATCGCGGGAATGACGGACGGCTACTGCGGTCGCCGACACCTGGAACTGATCACCGACAAAAAATAGGCCAGCCGCGGGTCAGCACGGCCGGCCTTTAGTCAGGGTCACAGCAGGGTCAACCTCGGGAAGTCGTCGTTAGCCGCCAATCTTGCGCGACGTCTTCAAAATCTGTTCGGCGCGCATCGCGATGTTCTTGGCCGTTGCCCGGAATCGCTCCCGCTCGCCGCCGTTACTCACGCCGGAAATCTTTTTCGCCTTGTTCTCCGTCAGGACTTTCAACACGTCCACGGAGGCCTTCATCTTCTCAGCTTCCGGCAGGCCACTCTCAACCGATTGTGCGGCCGTCTGCATGTCCACGACATGCTGATGCAGCGCTTCGGCGCGTGCCGTGGCCGCGGCCAGATCCGGATTCTTCGTCTTCAACATGCCTTCAATCGCCAGCGCTTCTTTGTGCGCGGCCATCGCCTTCTCGCTCACCTGTTTGATCGGGGCGGAGGCGCCGGTCGAGTTGTTCGCGGCCGGGTCGGCCGCAAAAGCCGCGGTCATCAGCGCGGAAGTGCAGAGGAGGGTAAAGAGTTTCATGGTTTGTCCTTTTCCAGTGGATGCCAGCGGTTGCTGGTGAACTCTCCATTGCAAACGCCGTGCCAAACTCTTTGGCGTCCCGCGTGCAACTCCACATATATGTCCATCACTCTCTTCCTGTCGTTCCGCGAGTCCCTGACCCTCCTTCGCCGTGAACTGGCGCGCGAAGGAATGGAGACCGCCGCCGAGTGGGATTCGGCTCTCGATCTGCGAGACTCCGTCGGCCCGCAACTCACTGATTCCAGATGTATTTTCGCCTTTGATCCCGTAGCGCTTTTGCATCATTCCCAGGCCCTCCAGCCGGCCGCCGCGCTGGCTACCATCACCCTCCGCGCCACCGGCGAGACGGTCGAAATTACCGTCGAAGGCCGTGGCGCCTCCTATCGGAAGGCCTGCCGCGCTCTGGCCCACTGCCGCCGCCAACTGCCTCATTTGCGGCATGCTGCCTGAAAGCCTCCAGCAGCATCTAAAGTGGAAAGCATAATGGATAAACAGAACATCCGGAGAGCCCTCACCGTCGGCGCCTGTCTGGCCGTCATCACGGTGGCGATCCATATCTCCGGCGACGCGCCCAGCATCTGGCGCAAGTTTCTCCAATATCTGTTTTTCCTCCCCGGCGTCATCGCCGCCTTCTGGTTCGGCTGGCGCGGCGGTCTGCTCACCGCCATCCTCGCCACCCTCTGCTACGCCCCCTCGCTCACCGCGCTCACCGTGGAACAGGCCGGCGAGTCGCTCGATCTCCTGCTGATCGGCTCCCTCCTCGGCTTCCTCGCCGACCGCGAACACCGCAAAACCCGCCTCCTCGAAAAGACCACCGCCGAACTCTCCGCCGCCTACGACCAGCTCCAGCGCAACGTCGAGCGATGGAAGCAGGCCGAACGCCTCTCCGCCATCGGCCAACTCTCCGCCGGCCTCGCCCACGAAATCCGCACCCCCCTCGCCGCCATCGAAGGCGCCGCCGATCTCCTCCAGTCCGATCGTGCCGATTCCGCCCTCCGCGACGAAATGACCGCCATCCTCCATAAGGAATCCAAACGGCTCAATCGCCTGCTCACCGAACTGCTCGACTACGCCCGCCCCCGCCGCCCCGAGTTCCTCCCCATCGAACTCAAACCCCTCGTCGACGGCATCGTCCGCCTCCTGAATGTACAGGCCAACCGAAAATCCGTCGCTCTGGAGACCGCCCTCCCCGAGTCCCTCCCGCAAGTGGAATGCGACCCCGAACAGCTGCGCCAGGTCCTCCTCAACCTGACCCTCAACGCCATCCAGGCCGCCGATCGCCCCGGCGCCATCCACATCGAAGCCCGCTCGCGCGATGGCTTTATCGACATGGAAATCCGCGACGACGGCCCCGGCATCCCCGCCGAAGTCCGCGCTCACCTCTTCGAACCGTTTTTCACCACCAAGCACGACGGCACCGGCCTCGGACTCGCCGTCACCAAGACCATCATTGAAGGCCATGGCGGCCAAATCACCGTGGAGCCGAACGCCCCGCGCGGCGCCCGCTTCCGAATCACCATCCCCTTGCTCCAGGAGTCCAAATCCGAATGAACGCCAATATCCTCGTCGTCGAAGACGATCCCAGCCTACGCCGCATCATGCAACTGCGCATGGATCACAACGGTTTCAAGGTCCATTGTGCCGACAGCGGCGAAGCCGGCCTCGCCGCCCTCGACCGCGAACCCTTCGATCTCGTACTCACCGATCTTATGCTCCCCGGCCTCTCCGGTATCGACGTCTTGAAACACATCAAGACCCAGTTCCCGTCCACCACCGTGATCGTGCTCACCGCCTTCGGCACCGTGGAAACCGCGGTGGAGGCGATGAAGGCCGGCGCGTTCGACTACCTCACTAAGCCCGTCGACAACGAGGAACTCCTGCTCGCCGTCAACCGCGCGCTCGAAACCGCGCGGCTGCGCGAAGAGGTCGGCAACCTGCGTATGAGCGTCAGCCGTAAATTCGGGTTCGAGAACATCCTCGGCCACTCGCCCAAACTGCTCTACGTGCTCGACGTCGCCGCCCGCGCCGCGCAGTCCGACGCGACTGTCCTCATCCACGGCGAAACCGGCACCGGCAAGGAGTTGCTGGCCAAAGCCATTCATTTCAACAGCCCCCGCGCCGCCAAGCCGTTCGTCGCCATTAACTGCGGCGCCATTCCGCGCGAGCTGCTGGAAAGTGAGCTGTTCGGCCACGTGAAGGGATCGTTCACCGGCGCCATCGCGCACAAAAAAGGGCGGATCGAAATGGCCCACGGCGGGACCTTGTTCCTCGACGAAATCGGCGAGATGCCGCCGGAGTTGCAGGTCAAACTGCTGCGCGTGATCCAGGAACGCGAGATCGACAAGATCGGCTCCAACGTGCCGATGAAGATTGATGTGCGCATCGTCGCTGCCACCCATCGAAATCTGATGAACATGATAGAGGACGGCACGTTCCGGGAGGATCTCTACTACCGCCTGGCCGTCATTCCACTCGACCTGCCCGCGCTGCGCGAACGCAAGGAGGACATCGTCACTCTCGTCGATTTCTTCTTCTCCCGCGCCCGCGAAAAGAACGGCCGCCCTGATCTGCAGCTGGCGCCTTCGCTGATGCCCTACTTCGCCGGCTACCGCTGGCCGGGGAATATTCGCGAACTGGAAAACATCATGGAGCGCATTACCGTGCTGGCTGAGGGCCCGGAAATCCGCCTCCAGGATCTGCCCGCTTCGCTCACCGCCATCGTCCCGCAGGCCAATGCCATGCAGGTGGACATGCCAGAATCCGGCATCAGCCTGGAGGGGGTGGAGAAGGAGTTGATCCGCCGCGCTCTCGAAAAGCACGAGTGGAACCAGAGCCAGGCGGCGCGTTATCTGGATATCAGCCGCAAGACGCTCATCTATCGCATGGAGAAGCACGGGCTCGGGCAGCCGGTGGAGGTGGGAAAATCCTAGGGCGAACTGGTTAATGCTCGCCAGCGGCGCGTGCGATAATCTATTGTGTTTCGAACTGCTCTTTTCCTTCTTTCCTTTGCCGCGCTGCCACTCGCGGCGCAGACAATCGCCGCCGGTGGGGTGGTGAATGCCGCCGACTATACGGCGGCCGTCGCGCCTGGGTCATTGATCGCTGTCTTCGGCAGCGGTCTGGCCGCGTCTACCAGCAGTGCCTCCGTCACTCCCTTGCCCACCTCCATCGCGGGGACCTCGGTCGAGGTAAATGGTCAGCCGATTCCGCTCTTCTTCGTCTCCGCCGGACAGGTCAACGGGCAGATGCCGTTTGGCGTCAGCGGTACCGTGTCGGTGCGTGTGCGCACGGCGGCGGGCCTCAGCCCGGCGGTCAATCTGGCGGTTAGCCCTTCGGCCCCCCGGTTGTTTACGAAGACGATGGACGGGAAAGGGGATCCGATCCTCGTCCACGGGACGGATTGGAGCATGGTAACGGCGGCGTCTCCCGCGCAACCCGGCGAGTTCTTGATTCTCTTTCTCACCGGCCTCGGCGCCGTCAGCCCCGCCATTCCAGCCGGCACGCCCGGTGGCGATAACGCCGCCAACGGCCCGCTGAATCAAATCGCGGCCGGTGCGGCTACCGTTACGTTCGGTGGCAAGGCCGCCACCGTCGTCTTCGCCGGACTGGCTCCTGGGTTTGCCGGGCTGTACCAGATCAACTTTCAAGTGCCCGAAGCCGCCACGGGTGGCACGGTGGTCGTGGCCACCCGGGATGGCGCGACGTCGGATACCGCGGCCTTGGCACCTCCTTCGCGCGTCACTGTGTCGGTGGTCGCCGAACAGACGGTCGGTGCACAGAAGTTCGGCTCGTCCAGCAAGTTAAACGTTGCCTGGGCCGCGCCCGCCTACACCGTCGATCACTATGAGGTGACGGCCTCCGAGTCGCTCCAGGGCACGGTGGTTACCAGCAGTGGGAAGACCCTGTCGGCGACGCTGACAGGATTGAAAGCGGCTACCGCCTACGCCGTTACGGTGAAGGCGTGCGCCGATGCTCCCTGCCGCCAAAGCGGCGCGGCGGCCGCCGTCAGCGGCACCACGGCAACCGAGTATTGGCAGCTGAAAGGCACCGGCAACACGACGGCCGGTCTGTCGAAGCTGGTGCGCGATGGGAATGTCCGAATCAGTGCGACCCGTTTTGGCCCTGAGGCCGGCGGTGTGACGGCGAACCGCATTCAGCTCTACTACGGCCCCATGCCCCCGCCACGCGGCGTTCTGACAACCGCCATCACCGCGACGGCGACAAGTGCCACGGAAGCCGCGAGCTATCTCAGCTTTACCGGGTCCGGTGGGACAACGGGGTTAATCACGCCTCCCTCCCCTGCGACGCTGGTCGAGTCCGTCGCCACCGGCCAAGGCGTCCCGATGACCAACGGAAAAGTACGTCTGTTCTTCGAAGCGCAGGGGGCGGACCGCAAGACCCGTATCTTCTCTATCGACAGTGTGGATGGGTTCACCGGGCAGGACTTCAATAGCGGATCGGCAACGACCTGCTCGACCACGGCGGACTACTCCACCGGCGGCGGGTGTGCCTTCACTACCCTGATCGGCGTGGAAGGGGACCGCACCTTGGCAAACGCCAAGATTCCCAACGCCCGCCAGCACAAGGTGGCGTTTCCCACCCAGACCGACTGGCGGTGGGACGGGGCGGCCGGAACGTTCCTCGTGTTCACGACGGATAGGATCACCGGGTGCGCTACCGGCGGTATGAACCACGGCTATGCCGTCTGGGATGGCGCCAAGTGGAATGTGCAGTATGCCGCCGACGGGTGTCCGAAACTGTTCCTCGACGCCCAGGCCGCCTTCCCCATGCATGTCGGCGGGCAGCGGTACAAGCTCTACTATGGGGACCCCACCATCACCACGGGGAAAGGCTCCACTAACTTTCCGTTCCTCGGGCCCAAGAAGCTGATCTACTCCGACGGCGCCGCCAGCGGCGCCCTGGATCGGGTGGATTTTGAAGACTGGGAGCGCCAGGCGCTCGCCCGCGATGTGGTCTTCCTCTGGCCCAACGGCGACAAGTTGAACGATGGCGCCGAGGGGTACATCGACGACTACCACTTCCTCGCGCCAACGGGGAATCTCGATCTGCAGGTCATGTATCTGGCCATCACCAATGGCACCGAAGTCCCGTTCTCCTCGTCGGCGGTGCTGTTGAACCCGTAGAATGGGGGAGTGAGTGAATCTGTAGTTGTTCTAGGGGCCGGTTTGGCCGGTTCCGAAGCCGCCTGGCAGCTGGCCCAGGCCGGTGTCAAAGTGGACCTGTACGAGATGCGGCCGGGCCGCTCTACCTCCGCCCACCAGACGGACCAGATGGCGGAGTTGGTCTGCAGCAATTCGCTGAAAAGTGAGGCGCTGAACTCCGCGCCCTGGCTACTGAAGCAGGAACTGCGCCGGCTCGGCAGCCTGCTGCTCGATGCCGCCAATGCCGCCCGCGTCCCCGGCGGCCAGGCCCTCACGGTCGACCGGGGCGTCTTCGCCCAGTGGATCACGGAAAAGGTCTCCAACCATCCGCTCATCACCCTGCACCATCAGGAAGTAGACCGGATCCCGGAGCAGGGACTCGTCATCATTGCCACCGGGCCGCTGACCTCCGATGCCCTCGCCCGCGATATCGCCCGCGCCACCGGGGCCGACCGTCTCTATTTCTACGATGCCATCAGCCCCATCGTCGAGGCGGATTCGATCGATTACACCATCGCCTTCCGCGCCTCCCGGTACGGTAAGTCCATGGATTCCACCGACGACTACGTCAACTGCCCCTTCAACAAGGAAGAGTACAACGCCTTCATCGATGGCCTCCTCGAAGCCTCCAGCTACGAGCCCCACATCCCCGAAGACAAGACGCCGTACTTCGAATCCTGCCTGCCCATCGAAGAAATCGTCCGCCGCGGCCGCGATACGCTCCGCTTCGGCCCCATGAAGCCGGTCGGCCTCACCGATCCGCGCACCGGCCGCTGGCCCTACGCAGCCGTCCAGCTCCGTCAGGAAAACCTTCGCGCCGATAGCTACAACCTCGTCGGCTTCCAGAACAGCCTGAAGTTCGGCGAGCAGGCCCGCGTGCTGCGCCTCATCCCGGGCCTTCAGGATGCGAAGTTCGTCCGCTTCGGCCAGATCCACCGCAATACGTATATCAACGCGCCCACCTGCCTCACCCCCACGCTGCAATTGAAATCGGACCCCCGTATCTTCTTTGCCGGCCAGATCTCGGGCGTCGAAGGCTACGTTGAATCCATCGCCACCGGCCTCATGGCTGGCCTCCACGCCATCGCCTGCGTGAAAGGCACTGAACCCCGCCCCTTCCCTCGCGAAACCGCGCTCGGTTCGTTGTGCCACTACATCACCGGGGCCGATCCGAAAAACTACCAACCCGCCAATATCACCTTCGACCTGCTCCCCCACCTCGACGAAGCGGTAAAGAAGCAGTTTAAGCACGACAAAAAGGCGCGCCACGCCGAAGTCTGCCGCCTCGCCCAGGTGGCCATGGATAGCTGGAGCGCATAATGGCGGAGCTGTCGGCAGAGATCACGAATTTTCTCGACAGCCTGCGCCGCGAAAACGCCTCCCCGCACACAATCCGCAACTACGAAAGCGACCTCCGCCAGTTCGAGGCGTACGCCGACCCCCGCCCCCCGGTGGAGGAGATGGACTTGTATCTGCTCCGCGAATGGGTCTCCCGCCTGTTTCACGACGAGCAGATGGCGACTAGCATCCGCCGAAAAGTGGCCTCCCTCCGGGCATTCTTCAAATATGAAATGCGCCAGGGCATCACCAAAGCCAATCCAGCCAAGCTGCTTATTCTCCCCAAGATGCCCAAGACGCTCCCCAAAGTTCCCACCGCCGAACAGGTCAACAACCTGGTGGACGCCGTCGACGACAACGACCTCGACCGCCCCTACCCCCAGCGCGACCGCGCCATCTTCGAATTCCTCTACGGCTGCGGCCTGCGCGTTAGCGAATTGGGGGGCATGAACCTGGAGGACATGGACACCGCAGAGCGCTGGATCGTCGTCCGCGGCAAGGGCCGCAAGGAGCGCCAGGTGCCCTACGGCTCGAAGGCGGCCGAGGCGCTCGATCGCTGGCTCCCCGAACGCCATGCGCCTCCAGCGGAACGGGCCGTGTTCGTTAACTACCGAGGCGGCCGGCTCTCGGTACGCGGTATCCACAAGATCGTGGCCCTGTACACCCGCCTCCTGGCCGGCGACAGCAGTGTCCACCCCCACACCCTCCGCCACGCTTTCGCCACCCACCTGCTGAGCGACGGCGCCGACCTCCGCGCCATCCAGGAACTCCTCGGCCACTCCCAGCTCTCGACAACCCAGAAATACACCCAGGTCGCCCTAACCGACCTGCTAGCCGTCTACGACAAAGCGCATCCGAAAGCGAAATGACCCGCGCGATTCTGATCCTGTTCCTCGCCCAAACGTGCCTATCCGCCCAGCCGATCCCGAAGTTCGAAGACTACCCGGCAGGGCCGATCTACCGCGGCAAACCAGCACCGCCGAAACTGCTCACACCGGGCCAACGAAGTTTCCGCACGATGATCCGAAATGGTGCCGCCGCCGGACCCGTCTTCGCAGGCCACATCGCCGCAGCCCAGTGGGGCTGCGGTTCAGATTGCGTCGCCATGGCGTTGATCGATTCCATTGACGGTACTGTATACCCTACACCGTTTTCCATCCTCCTAAACGGTATCCCCTATGCAACCTTTGAAGGAACTATCCGTCCGCTTGACGTTCCTCCAATATCCTTCCAACTCAACAGCCGCCTGCTAATCGTCCGTGGCTGCCCGGAAGAGACCGACTGCGCCTCCTACTTCTACGAATGGACCGGCCGCGCCCTGAAACTGATCCGCAACATCCCCGCCACGATCAAAAAGAAATAGGCTACGCGCCAACTGCACTTCCCCGCCGCCCCAAAGGGTCGCAGCACCACAGCCCGCGCCCGTTTTCAACGTGCCAACCCCTGCCCGGCGCGGCCAAGGCCAAGGGCCGGATCGGGTACCTACTCCTTCGGCGCGTTCATCAGCGCGATCCACAACAGGATCATGGAAAGAAACGTCGCCACCGCGCCAATCACCAGATAATCCAGGTTCCGGTGCGGCTGCGGGATGATCTTCAACAGAATGGCAATCGTCGCGACAAACAGCACCGCAATCCCACCGCCGAGCGTCAACCACCGCGAAGTCCGCTTCTCCATTGACTCGATTGTACCCGCCTAGTCGAACTTCTCGGTAATGATCTGCCGCCGGTCCATCCCGCGCTCCTTGCACAGCGCGCGCACACTGTCCACCATCTCCCGCAACCCGCAGGCGTACACCTGCACGTCGGTTCGATCGCCCAGCGCCTCCAGCAACAATGGCTGCACGCGCCCGGTGGCGCCGGTCCAATCCGGGTCCGGACGGGTCACCGTGGGGATGAAATGGACCCCCGAAAGCGCGCGAAACTCATCCAAAAACAGCAAATTGTGCGCGTTTCTGGTGCCATAAATGAGCGTAATTCGACGGTTTTGCGGCACCTGCAGCATGGCCCGGTAGGGCACAATGCCGGTCCCGGTAGCCACCAGAATGGAATCCATG
Source organism: Bryobacteraceae bacterium (assembly GCA_044358225.1). GTDB lineage: Bacteria > Acidobacteriota > Terriglobia > Bryobacterales > Bryobacteraceae. Next base: position 33,850 of record JBIKOG010000011.1, read on the forward strand.
GCCGGCTCCCGCCACACGAACGTCCCCAGAATCCCCTTCAACTCCACCGTGTCGCCCACTCCGAGCGCGAACAAATACGGCGAAAACACCCCGTCCGGCACCAGGTTCAGGCAGATTTCAAACTGATTGTCGCCCCGCGGCGCCGCCGCCAAGGAATAGGCCCGGGTGATTTCCCGGCCCCCGATTTGCGCCGTCAGCGAGGCGAACTGGCCGGGCTGGAAATCCAGCGCCCCAGCCCCCGGAATCTCGAATACAAAATGCCGGATTCCAGGCGCTAAGTCCTTGAATCGGATCAACTGCGCCGTCATTTCTGCAGTGCCGCCGCCGCCCGTTCGAGCAGGATGCCGACCAGCGACGGATGGCCGTCGAGCGGCTCCGTTACGTCGATGTGCACCCCTTCATGGATACCGGTCAGCTCATCCACAATTCGCGGCAAATCGCGCCGTAAATGAATGCCCAGCGTCAGGAAATACGGGATCACGATAATCCGCTTCGCCCCCCGCGCCGCCAGGCGCGCCACGGCCTCCCGCAGGTCCGGTTGCGCCATTTCCAAATACGCCGTCTCCACCAGTTCGTAGCCGCCCTCGCGCGCCATCCGCTCGGTCACGCGCATCACCGCTTCGTTCGCCGCCGCGACGCTCGAACCGTGGGCAAACACTACCAGCCCGGTCACTCGCCGGCCTCCGGGAACGCGGTGCGAATGTAGTGGACATAGGCCCGGCCGTTGGGCTTGCCGTTGTCGTAGCCGTAGGCCACGCGGGCCATGAAGACCAACACGCCCAGGAACGCGGTGTCGGCGAACGGTCCGGCCTCCCGATCCTTCAACTCCGATTTGAACGGGTCCAGCTTTTCGCGGAACCGGTCCACGATCCCCTTGGCGATCTCGCCTTCCGGGTCCACATTTTCACCCTTGCGGTAAGAGGCCACCAGCGCCTCAATGGCCTCTCTCGCGTCTTTATCAGTCGCGTTCGGCACTGGTTTCAACGCATTGTTCAGAAACGCCGCCATCAACATCAGCACCATTTCCGACCGGTTCAGAAACTCGTCATCGATCTTCACATCGCGGTGCGGCATCCCCGCTTCGTTAAACGCCCGCTTCTCGTGCAGGCGCGAATCACGCAGGTAAGAGCACTCAAACGGGCAGTTGATGGTCACCTCGCGCTCGGTTGCGCAGCACTGCGTGCAGATGTCTTCCCCCCTCGCGGTGCAGTAGCGCTTACCCTTCCGCGCTTCACAAATCGTACATGTTGCCATTCTGGCCATCGTATCATTACCTAATGCAGCGCCTCGACATCTACCTCAAAGTGGAACTCGAGCTCGACAACTCCGAGCAGCCCCAACGTGTGGCCCGAGAACTGGAACGAATCCTGAAGCGGTTCTACGGCGTCCGTACCGCCGAAGCCACTAACTTGGTCGTGCACGAAGACTGAGAGCTACTTGCGCCGATAGGTGCTCGACGCGCCCTTGGCGTCGGTCATCGTCAACTCGTTCCCCGATACTCGCACCTGGAAAACCGACACCGCCTTGGTCGTTGGCTTCCGAACGGGCGCGCCGCCGCAGGTCCGCGAATCGAACGTGCCGTCGGTGGGCGTCGTCGTCAGTTCGCCACCGCGCAGCGTATACGTCCCGGTGATGTTCATGAAGTAGCTGTTGACGCAGGTTGAATAGGTGAACTGCATCAGCCCGTATTGTTGGTACGTGCCGTCGGGCAGGAACTTGTAGGTCATGTTGTTGCCCGACGGCGGCGCCAGCGCGCCGGTGACGCTGTCCTGCCGCTGAATCGTGGAAATGCGCCCGGTGTACCATTCGCCGGTGATCGGGCCGTCCGTGCTCCGATGGGACGCGAAGTACGCCATCGCCGTCCCGCGATGTCTCTGATACGCCGCCGCGTCATTCGTCGCGAACAGCACCGCCTCCAACTGCCCGTTGCGCACCCACGCCATCGCCGCCCGGTGCGTCCGCGAGCCGTTCGGCTCCTGCACCTCATATTCGGCCATCGCCGCGCCGCCATCGGTGTCGCGCACTTCGCCGCCGGCCACCACTTTCCCACCCAGGTAGCTCTGCATGCCCTTCGTCAACCCGGCGCGCGCGTCACCCGCGAATGGCTTGGCGGGGGCCATCATGATGACCGCTTCCTCCCCCTTGAAATAGGCCACGGCGCCGTTCTGTTCCTGCTTCCGCCAACCGTCGTTCTCCAGCACCGTGGCCGCAAATCCAATACTGCAAAAAGTAATCAAAGCCGTCAAAAGTCGCATATATCCACTCACGCGACGCACCCGGCCGGAAAAGCTCACCCCGGCGCGAGTAAACTGGAGAGTGGATGCCTCCTAAAACCCGCACCGTGAGCGCGCGTAGTTTTTTCGCGCCCCGCGGAGCCCTCTCCGAATGGCATCCGAACTACGAGTTCCGGCCGGGCCAATTGGAAATGGCCGAAGCCGTTGAATCGGCCATTGACGAACGCAAGCACCTGCTGGTCGAAGCCGGCACGGGTACAGGCAAATCGCTCGCCTATCTGGTCCCCGCGATCCTCTCCGGCAAACGTGTTGTCGTCTCCACTGGCACCAAGAACCTGCAGGAGCAGCTGTTCTTCAAAGACATCCCGTTCCTGCAACAGCACTTCGCCAACCAGCTTCGCGTCTGCTACATGAAGGGCCGGTCCAACTACGCCTGCCGCCAGAAGATCTACGACGCCGAGCGGGAGCCGATCCTTTCGGGCCTCGAAGAAGTCGCCGATTTCCAGATCATCCGCGAGTGGGAAAAGAACACCGAAACCGGCGACCGGGCCGAGATCAAGACCCTGCCCGAATCCTCCTCCGCCTGGGCCAAGGTGGACGCCCGCGGCGAACTCTGCACCGGCCAGAAGTGCGCCCAGTTCGAACGCTGTTTCATCACCGAAATGCAGCGCCGGGCGCTGGCGTCGGACATCATCATCGTCAACCACCACCTGTTCTTCGCCGATCTCGCCGTCAAAGAGAACGACTTCGCCAGCATCATCCCGGACTACGAAGCCGTCGTCTTCGACGAAGCCCACGAGCTGGAAGACGTTGCCGGGCAGTACTTTGGCCTCTCGGTCAGCAACTTCATGATCGATGACCTGCGGAAGGACATTCTGTCGCTGGCGCGGCGCAAGAGCCTTGGCACGCCCGACCTGGACCGCGTGTTAATTGCCCTCCAGGACGCCACAGAGCGCTTTTTCGCCTGCTTCCCGGCCCAGGAGGGGCGCACCGGGTTTCAACGCCGTGCGGAGTTCGTGCGGCAGTACGACGATGTCTACCAGGATCTGCTCTCATCGCTCGAAATGACGGGCGTGCAACTGCAGATGATCCGCGAGTCGATGGACGAAGTGGTGCCGCTGTTTGGCCGTGCCCGGTCGCTGCAGGAGAATCTGAAGCAATACCTGGAAGGCGTCGCCGAGGACTTCGTCTACTGGATCGAACGGCGAAACCGCGGCGTCTACCTGCAGGCCGTTCCGATCAATATCTCGAACCTGTTGGCCGAAAAGCTGTTCGACAAAGTCCCCTCCACCATCCTCACCTCCGCCACGCTTTCGGTGGAGGGCGGCTTCGATTACCTCATCAAACGCCTCGGCATCCCCTACGCCCGTACGCTGAACGTGGCCAGCCCGTTCAACTTCCAGGAGCAGTCGCTGCTTTACGTGCCCCAGCACCTGCCGGACCCGCGCGACGCCAACTTCCTGAAGGCCGCCGCCGAAGAGATCGTCCGCATTTTGAAGCTCAGCCGCGGCCGCGCGTTCGTACTGTGCACAAGCTACCAGGCCATGCGCAACCTGCACGAACGGGTCACCTACGAAATCGATTATCCCGTCCTGCTGCAGGGCACCGCGCCGCGCAGCGCGCTGCTGGAGGAGTTCAAGGCCACGCCCCACGCGGTGCTCTTCGCCACGTCGTCTTTCTGGCAGGGCGTGGACGTACAGGGCGACCAGTTGAGCTGCGTCATCATCGACAAGTTGCCCTTCGCCGTCCCCAGCGATCCGGTTGTCGCCGCGCGCACCGACGCCGTCCGCCGCGCCGGCGGCGAACCCTTCCGCGACTATCAAATCCCGCAGGCCGCGATCGCCTTGAAGCAGGGTTTCGGGCGTCTGATCCGCAGCCGTACCGACCGTGGTGTGCTGGTGCTGCTCGACAACCGCATCACGCGCCAGCGCTACGGCCAGATCTTCTTCGACAGCCTGCCCGATTACGCCTTCACCACCGAAATCGCGCAGGTGGAAGAGTTCTTCTACCGCCCCTGAAAATTATGTTCGAAGTTCACGTCACCACCATGTTTCCCGCGGCCCACGCGCTGCGTAACTACTACGGCAAAACCGAGCCGATCCACGGTCACAACTGGCGAGCCAAGATCACCATAGCTGGACCGCAGGTCGACTCGATGGGCATGCTGATTGATTTCGTCCCGCTCCAAAAAGAGATGGGCCGAATCATCGGCAAACTCGATCACCAGTTCTTAAACGAAGTGCCGCCGTTCGACGTCGTGAATCCGTCGGCGGAAAACATCGCGCACTACTTGTGGGAACAATTCAGCGCCTCCGTGCCTGCCATGCAGCCGGAGTTCGGAGTTACGGTCTCCCGAGTGGAAGTCTGGGAGACCGACAACTGTAGCGCGGTTTACTTGCCGAAGTAGGCGGCGTTCTTACCGGCGAAATCGTTCCATTTCTCGGGCAGGTCTTCGATGGCGAAGATGGCCGAGACGGGGCAGACGGGGACGCAAGCGCCGCAGTCGATGCATTCGACGGGGTCGATGTTCAGGATTTCGACCTCATCGAACCGGGCGTCGTCCTTCTTGGGATGAATGCAATCAACCGGGCAGGCGTCAACACAAGCAGTATCCTTCGTCCCAATGCAGGGTTCAGCAATTACGTAAGCCATTGGACCCTTTTTACCACAGCATTCTCCCTTCCCACAATCGGCCGGAAAGATATACTCGTGGGGATGCGAATCGTCGTTCTCGATGGCTACTGCCTAAACCCTGGTGACCTGAACTGGAATGCCCTGCGCGCGATGGGCGATGTGGAGGTGTTCGACCGGACGCCGGAGGCGCAAGTGATCGAACGCGCCGCCGGGGCCACCGTGGCGCTCACCAACAAGAGTCCCTTCTCCGCCGCCACGCTGGCCGCGCTGCCGGAGCTGAAATACATCGGCGTGCTGGCCACGGGTTACAACATTGTCGACGTGGCCGCAGCGCGCGAACGGGGCGTCGTTGTCACCAACGTGCCGACGTATGGCACGCATTCGGTGGGCCAGTTCACGATGGCGCTGCTGCTGGAGTTGTGCCATCGCATCGGCCATCATAGCGATCTGGTGCGCGCCGGCGAATGGTCCAAGAATGCCGATTGGAGCTTCTGGCGCAGCCAGCAGGTGGAACTGGCCGGGAAGCAGTTTGGCGTCATCGGCTTCGGTCGCATCGGGCGCCAGGCCGCGCTGGCGGCGGCTGGGCTGGGCATGAAGATTGCCGCGTACGACGCCAATCCGGGCGCGCCGCTTGCCGGTGTCGATTTCCAGTGGCTGGGGCTGGATGAGCTGATTGCGACGTCCGACGTCGTCAGCCTGCACTGCCCGCTGTTCCCGGAAACCAAGGGGCTCATGAATGAAGAGCGCATCGGGAAGATGAAGAAGTCCGCATTCCTGTTGAACACCTCGCGGGGGCCGCTGATCGTGGAGCAGGACTTGGCGACGGCGTTGAATAACGGCGTCATCGCTGGTGCCGGTATCGACGTGGTACCGCAGGAACCGCCCGTCGATGGCTCGCCGCTGTTCAGCGCCAAGAATTGTATTGTCACCCCGCACATGGCCTGGGCCACGCTCGAAGCGCGTGGCCGGCTGATGGATATCGCGGTGGGCAATGTGCGCGCCTTTGTGGCCGGCGCACCGGTGAATCAGGTCGGTTAGTCCCCGCGCCGGGCTCCCAATCAACCCGTTCGGGACCTGTCTTCAGAAGCGAGAACAGGTCCCCCTCCCGCTATTTCCCGCCCGCCCTCTGGAACCCTCGCACCGCCCGCGACCAGGCCGGCGAATCCGGCTAGAATGAGAGTCCCCATGACCCGCCGCCAATTCCTCGCTGCGCTCGCCGTTCCCGCCATTGCCGCTCCGCGCCGGCCCAATATCTTCCTCGTGCTCTTGGACGACTTCGGCATTGGCCACTGCGCCCCGTACGCCGAGTCGATGCGGGCCGACATGCTGGACCCCGCCTACCGCGCCTTCCTCCAGGAAAAAAACGTCCTCTATTCTCCCGACGAACCGCTCGCCCTCTCCCGCCGCGCCATGCCCGTCCTCAGCGCCCTGGCCCGCCAAGGGACCGTTTTCACCCAGGCCTTCTCATCCAGTAATCTCTGCGCCCCCGCCCGCGCCGGCATCTTCACCTCTCAGAATCCAAACCGCTTCGGCATCTACAACAACATCGATTTCGACCGCCGCGGCCTGCCCCCCGGTTCGATGCTCGTCGAGCGCCTCCGCTTGGCCGGCTACGCCACCGCCATGATTGGCAAATACCACACCGGCACCCGCAATCATGCTCTGCGTGACGCGGTGCTCGCGGCCAATGGCGTCAAGCCCGGCGAGTTGGCCAGATTGCCCGCCGCACGCCGCGCCGCCATTAGCCGCCAGATCACGGAGACAGGGTTCGAGGGCTCGGTCATCGACGCTCACCATCCGCTCAATTACGGATTCGATTACTACTTCGGGTACAACCACCATCAGTGCCCGTTCTACGATTCCGAGCAGATCTGGGAGAACCGTACGTACACCGGCAAGCAGCCAAAATACAACACGGAGTTGTTCACCGAGAAGGCTATTGCCTTCGCCAAACAGTCACTCGCCGCCAAGAAGCCCTTCTGCATCGAAATGGCGTTGCACGCCATGCACGGACCGCTCCGCCCCCAGGCCCCGGACAAGTATTTTCAGCCCTTCGCCAGCAAGTCTTTCGACCTGCAAAACTACTTCGGCCACATCAACGCCGTCGACGCCGCCATCGCCACGTTCCGTGATGCCATCGGTCCCGACGAGTGGAAGAACACCCTCTTCATCTTCGCCGGTGACAACGGCGCTCCCGTTTCACTCGGTACGCCGCCGCCCGGCAACGGCCCCCATCGCGGGCACAAAGGAAGCTTTTTCCTCGGTGGCATTCGTGTGCCGTTGATCGTCCATTGGCCGGCCGGCATCACCAAAGGGCAGCGCAGTAACGCTCTCGTGTCCACCATGGACATCATGCCCACCGCGTTGCAAGCGGCGGGGCTGGCACAGCCGGACGCCATCGATGGCAGAAGTCTGCTGCCGCTGGCGCAGGGCAAGGCGCCCAAGATCCGCGAGCACCTCTTGTTGTCCGGCATTCATTCCCGCGCCTGGGGTTACACCGGCGAAACGACCATTGGCGCACCCGCTAACGCCCGGCGCGAGGAAAGCCCGGGAGCGTGGATCATCACCGACGGCACATATCTCCTGCGCTTCACCGGCGCGATCATCCCCGGTTTGTATCGAGATGTGCCGGAGGGCGTCCCGGCGCATCAAGAGCTGTATGACCTCCGCGAGGATCCCGGCGAAACACGCGACCTGGCCAAACAGTTGCCCGCCGTCGTGGAGCGCTTGCGGAAACGCTATGAGGCGGACGCCCGCACCTGGCCCGCGCCGCCTGTCTGGCGGCGGGACCGTTGGGCGGAGTTGTTGCCGGAGCGAAAGTAAGCGTTCAGTTCTTGTCTTTGTAGTCCAACAGGAACTTTCGCCGCTCCTCGACGAACTGCTTCAGGCTCATGTGGGGGCTCGATCCGAAGGGCCCCATTTTCGGGAACGTCGTCTCCTCCAGCACGCCTTTTTCAAAGGCTTCGGTGGAGTAGAGCTTGCGCGTGTCCATTCGCACGTCGGGCGCGATGCGGGCGTGCATTTCGGTCACGATAGGGCCGAGCTTCTTCCAGTCCAGCCAGTTGGTGGCGATGTCGCGCATGTAGCCCAGGTATTTGGCGCGCAGCGCCGGCACCTTCAGCAGTTTCGACAGCAGCGCTTTGTTCGGGTCGTCGGCGCCGGCGAACGGGTCAAGCGTGGCGTTCTCCGCGGGTGGCTTGAAGCCAGCGGGCGGGCCGCCGGGACCGCCGGGGCCTCCGAAGCCGGGCGGCGGACCGCCCGGGCCAAAGCCAGGAGGAGGCCCACCCGGACCGCCCGGCCCACGCGGGCCGCGCCCCATGCCCATCATCTCCGCGGGCTCGATCGTCTCATTCGAATCGTGCGGGAAGATGTGGAACTTGCCCTTCTCATCCAGGTAAATGTTGTAGTCGCTGGCGCGCGCCCAGTAGCCGTCGTTGTTGATCAGCGCCTTGTCCAGTGCCAAAAACTTCAGCGTCCCGTCGATGTCTAGAATCGGCTCCAAGGCCGCCTCCAGCTTGTCCACCGGCGTCTTGTCCAGCACCTTGCAAAGATTGATCAGCGCAGCCCAGCTCTTCGCCGAATCCTTCGTCTTCAACTCATAGAATTTCTTGTACTCGGCCGGGTCGTCGCCAATATAGGCCAGCCCGGCCCGTCCGCGCGGACTACCCGGCGTCTTCCATCGCGCACCCTTGGTCGTGTTCCAAATCTCCTTCACCAGGTCGGAGTTGTACTGCTGCTGATTGGTGTAGATGCCCCAGAACTCGCCGTTGATCACCACGCGCACATGGTTCGCCTTCGGCGCCGGAATGTAGTTCCGCGCAATCATCAGGTACAGCGACGAACGCAGGAACGTCGGGTCCCCGTTCCCGTTCAACAGGTTCAGCGTGCGATAGCCGCCCAGCCGCGCCTTCTCATCGGTGAAGTCGACGGAAATATTGATCGACCGCTTCCGCCCCTCCGGCACCATCATGAACGACGACGCGCCGCGGAAGTGCACACCCACGCCGTTGATCACTTTCCCGTCGACGGTCAGCTTCGCCGGGATGTCGACGTCGGTGTGATAGAACGCCGCCATCTCCTTCTCCCAGTCCGGATTTTCAAACTCCAGGAACAGCGTCCGCACCACCTTCGTGTCGTATAGGTTTTCGTCGCCGTAGTTCTTCACGTCCTTCGGTGACATCTTCGGCCCCGGCTGCGGCGCGGCCTGATCCCCGCCGCCCATGCGCGGCCCGAAGCGGCGCACCGGCTGCGCGGCCAACTCCTCGCGCGCCGCGGCGCGCTCGTCTTTGTTCAGCTTCCCGTCGCCATCTTTGTCGAACTTTTTCAGGATCTCCCGGCGCCCGCCCATCGGCCCGCCCGGTCCGCCGAACCCGCCGAAGCCGCCCGGCGGCTGCGCCAGCAACACCGCCGCGCCCGCGGCAAGAAACCAACCGACGAACCTGGTCATAGAAGAACCTCTCATTCCGTTTCCGCGTCGCGCACAGTCAGGCGCACATCGTGAATCCCATCCATCCGGTGCAGCCGTTTCACCAGCTCCTCCGGGCTCAAATCTTTGCCGAGATGAACCTCATACGCCGCGTCGAGCGACGTCCCCTGCTTCGCCGTTCCCAGCGATAACAGCCGAAACGTCCCGCCCGCCAACACTTCTTTCAACAACACATCCAATTCCGTCCCCAGGCTCACCCGCAGCCGCAGCACCATGCCCGCCGCGGCCACCGCCGCCGGCTTCTCCTCGTTCCACGCCAACAGGAACGACGCGCTGCCCGCCACCACAATGCCCAGCACCGCCACCCACGGATGTTGCGATCCCGTCGCCATGCCCACCACCACCGCGAAGATCACAAACGCCGTGTCCCGCGTATCCCGCACCACCGTGCGGAAGCGTACAATCGACAGCGCGCCCACCAGGCTGAACGCCCGCGCCACGTTGTCGCCGATCACCTGCGTCACCATTGCGATCATCACGCACAGCAACACCAGCGTCGTCGGCAGCGACGTGGCGGACTCTTCCCCGCGTGTCGTCCGTGAATAGATCCAGGCCACAATCCACCCCAGCGCCAGTGCGGCCACCAGCCGTACCAGGATCTGCAGCGGATCCACGGACTGCCCTTCGCTAAGCGCCTTCGTCAGGAAGTCAGGCATAGTTTCAACTCCAGTGCCGCCACCGCCAGCCGGTACTTCGACGACGGCTGCGGCTGCAAATCAAATTTGTGCATCAATTCCTTGAACAGCCCCGGAATCTCCGCCTTGTACTTCAACCCCAAAATGCGCTGATCCGGCGATAGCGCCACGCCCGCATCCACCGGCGCGAACGCATACCGTTGTACCGGAGTCGCCCGCAGATCCTCGTCCACCGTCAGCCGGATCGGGCCACTCTCGCTCATGCCCATCCGCGCCATCCGGCTATAGGAAATCTGGCACACCGGCGCTAACCCGCGCACCTGCACACGCTGATGGAACCAGTGCCCCGCCCACTTCTTCGGCGATTCGGCCCGTTCCAACAGCGCCAACTCACCGGCGCCCACAATCGAGCGAATCTTGCCCACGCGGTTCCGCGTCTTCAACTTCCGCTCCAGGAAGACCAGGTCACTTTCGCCATACCGCCGCACGCGATACTTGCTGCGCCCATACGATCCGCGCCGCTCAAATACGGCCATATCTTCGGTGTCCAGATACAGGCTGGTCACCCGGTACTCATCGCCCGCCGCCCCGCCCGCATGCGCGTCCGGCGACAGGCGCGCCCGCGCCCATTCCCGAATCTCCTCCGCCTGTTCAGGCGAGACGAGAAACTTCATCTCTTGCACAAACGCCCGGCTCTCTCGCATTTCGGTCAATGGCATAGTTGCTCCGCTCAAGAGAGTGTACGGTTCCTGTAACGGGAATGTTACCCACTTTACACTTCTTTACCGCTGAACGACTTATGCCCCGAATAGCCGCGCGCCGGTCTCCCACAGAATCGCCCGCCGGTCTTCATCGCTCATCGCGACCGTAAAAATCTTGCCGATCTCCGTCTCCACGCTCTCCGGTAAATCGCTGCCCGCCATTAGCCGCGACGAAGGCACTTGATGCAGTAACTCCGCCACGTGGTGCGGCATCAGCGAACTCACTTCGATGTAGAGGTTCTGACACACCTCGGCCGCCACCACGCACTCCAACATCAACAGCGGCCCGCCCGCGTGGCCCAGCACAATCGGCACATCCGGGAACCGTCGCGCCGCCGCGATATAGAGCGACGGCAACGAAAACGGTACACCGCTGCCCGTATGCGCCACCACCGCCATGCCGTTTGCCTGCGCCGCGGCGAAGAAGAAATCGCTGCGTTTGGATACCGGATTCAACGCCTGATACATCGGCTGCAACTTCAACGCGCGGAACCCAAACGTCTCCGCGCACCGCCGCACTTCCTCGGCAAACGCCTTCTCATCGCCGAACGGATACAGGCACGCAGCGCCCGCGAAACGGTCCGGCCACTGCCGCACCGCCGCGCCGATCAGGTCGTGTTGCGCGCGATGGTCGTCCACCACGGGGAAGGGAATCAGTAACGACCGGTCGATCCCGTGCCGGTCCATCGACCGCAGCATCTCCTCCGCCGTAAAGCTACGGCCCGAATGCCGCGCCGTGCCGATATGCGTGTGCGTGTCGAAGACCCGCTGGCCCTGGATCACGCCAGCACCGCCGCCGCGATCCGGTCTCCCATCTCGTGCGTCTTCATCGTGCCGCCTACGTCCGGCGTCCGTGCCGATGGGTCCGCCAACACACTCTCCACCGCGCGATGCAGCCGCCGGCCGCCTTCCTTCGCCGCCTCGCCGGGCAGCCAGTCCAACATCATCGCCGTCGATAGAATCATCGCCACCGGGTTCGCAATGCCCTTGCCGGCGATGTCGGGCGCGGTGCCGTGGCTCGGTTGGAACACGGCGTACTTGTCCCCGATATCCCCCGATGGCGCCATGCCCATGCCGCCCACCAGGCCCGCCGCCAGATCCGACAGAATGTCGCCGAACATGTTCTCCGTCACCATCACGTCAAAATCCTGCGGCCGCCGCACCAGGAACAGCGCCGCCGCGTCCACGTAGCAGGCCTCGGTTTCCACGTCCGGATACTCTTTGGCGATCTGCTGGAAAATCGTGCGGAAATACGCCATCGACGGCAGCACGTTGGCCTTGTCGACAAGCGTCACTTTCTTCCGCCGGTCGCGCGCCATTTTGAACGCGGAATGGAACAATCGAACCGACGCATGACGCGTCACGCGCATCGTGTCCTTGGCGTCGTCGGCATTCAAATCCGCGCTGCCGTGGCGGCCGTAGAACAGCCCTTCGGTGTTCTCGCGGATCAGCACGAAATCGATGTTGGCGCCGCGCTTCAACGGCGAGTCGTCGGGGTGATACGTGCGGATCGGCCGCACGCCGCAGTAGAGATCCAGCACCTCGCGAATGTCGATCTGCGGCGTCATCTCCTTGCCGTCCGGCCAGCGCACGCCGGGCAGGCCCATCGCCCCCAGCAGGATGGCGTCGTAGTCCTTCATCCGCTCCATCGTCTCCGGCGGCAGCGGATTGCCACTGCGCAGGAACTCGCCCGCGCCCACCGAAAGCTCGTCGCAATGGAAGCGCAATTCCGGCAGCAGTGTCTCCACCGCGCGCAGCGTCTTCAACCCTTCGTTCGTGACGTCGGGGCCAATGCCGTCCCCTGGCAGGACAGCGATTCTGAAATCAGGCATATGTTGTTTAGCGCAGTAATTTGCGCGTCTCCTCGGAGTCGACCAGCACGCAACGGAAGCCCACAATATTGCCGCCATTGCCTTTGTTGCGGAAGGAAATGCGCAGGTGCTGCGTCGGGTCGCTGAACCACGATCCGCCGCGCACCACCCGTTCTTTGCCCGTGGCCGGACCCGTCGGGTCCACCTTGCCGGACTCGGTGAAATAGGTCTTGCTATAGTAATCGGCCGTGAACTCCCACAGGTTCCCGGACATGTCGAACAGCCCGAATGCATTGGGGTCGAACTGTCGCACCGGCGCCACTTCCGCGAACCGGTCGTTCCCCTGCTTGCCGCTGAAGTTAGCCTTGTCGCGCGCGTTCTCCGCGTTCATCGGGACCACCTCGTTCGCCTTCCCGCCACGCGCCGCGTACTCCCATTCGGCCTCGGTCGGCAGACGTCCGCCGGCCCATTTGCAGAACGCCTCGGCGTCTTCGGGCGAGATACCCGCCATCGGGAAATTGCCCTGGCTCCAGTTCTTGTGCTCAATCGGCGCCTTCGGCATCTTCCGCTTTGGCGTGGCCGTTTCCACGAACTTCTGGTACGCCTCCACCTGCGCCTCGCTCTCGCCCATCCAGAACGCTTTGCTGATGGTCACCTCGTGCTGCGGTTTCTCGTGGTCTTCGCACTTGCTGTCGCCCGGCACGCAGCCCATCAGGAACTTGCCCGCGGGGATGTAAACGTAAGGCTGCCGGTCGCGCGCGTTCACGCGATCCTTGCTGATGAACTCATCTGCCGGCTTGCCCGGAATCACCTTCACCGGCGGCGGTGGCGGCGGCTCCGTGAACCGGAACGCCTGCGTCGATTGCGTCAAATAAAACGGGTTCAACTTCTTTGTCTCGGCCGCCACCTGGCTCTGCGTCCCCGCCAACAGGTCCACCAGCGTCGTCCCCGGTTTCCGGATCAACAGCGCCACCTGCTTGGCAAACGCGCCCCGCTCGGCGTCCGTCAACGGCACCGGCACCGCGTTCATCGCCGCGCTCGAGAGGTAGGCGATCTCGCGGATATCGGTCATGTCCGGCAGCGCCAGGCCCGGCCCTGTCGCCCGCTGCAGCAGGTCGGTCGCCTGCGACGTCGAGTCGATCAAAATCATCTTCAGCCCGATCTGTTTTTCATCGAGCAACTGCATGAACCCGGTCAACGATCGCGCCCGGAACGGCACCGGATCCGTCTTCTTCGGATCGAAATCCACCGGCACCAGGAAGTTGTCCCCGTTCGCCTGAATCGCATAGCCGAAGTAGTAGAACAGCAGCGTGTCGCCCGCTTTCACCGTCGAAAGCAGCGTCTTGTCCAGGTCCTTCGCCAGTCGATCCTGCGTGAAGTTGCGCTCCTCGCGCACCTCGAACTTCGCCGCCGCCAGCGCCCCCTTCAGCTCCTCCAGCGCGGCCGTGTTCGCCGTCAGCGGCGCCACGCTCTGGTACTCCGTGTTGATCAGTAGAAACGCCTGCCGGGACGGCGTCTGCCCAACGGCGGCAACAATCGTCAGCAACAGGCAGGCAAGGTTCAATAGCGCAGTACGCATCGGCGGTTGCCTCGATTTTACAACGGCCGGGGACTAGTCCCGCACGGTCCAGCGAATTTGCACCAAGCTGATGGCTGAAGTGCTCTGGTTCACCAGCACCATCCGCGAGAAGCGGTCCGCCGCCGATGGCGCCGATTCCAGCCGCACGCCCTGCGTCCGCACTTCCACGTTGATCGCCACATCGCCGGTAAAGAACTGGCCGCTCGCGTTGCCCCCGCCGCTCGCCACGCCGTCTTTGGTGATCGTGATCCTCTGCCCCGGCGCCAGCTCGCCCACCCACGTAATGTTGCCGCGGCGCAGCCCCGCATACGTTCCGCCCGGTGTGGGCGGTGGCGGAGTTTCCTTCACGGGCTCCTTCACCGGCTCTTTGACAGGCTCTTTCACGGGTTCCTTCACCGGCGGTGGAGGCGGGTTGTTCTGCGACACGACGGGCTTATCCCCTTCGCGCACGCGCAGCGAAACCGGCACCCGATGCACCACATCGGCCATGCCCTCCGCCGCAATAATCACCTCGCCCTGATACGGTCCCGGCGCCAATCCGGCCGCCGATACCGACACGCTCACCGTCGCCGGCATGCCGCTCTCCGTGGGCGAAACCCGCAGCCAACTGCCCTTCCCACGCGTCGCCACGCTCACCTTGCTCACGCCCGTCCCGCGCACGCGGATCAACTTGCTGTCCGATTGCGTTGCCCCCTGCCGAACTTCGAACGTCAGCAGGTCCACATCGGCATCCAAACTGTTTCCCTTCGGCGAAGCCGTCTGCCCGGCGCGAGGCAGAATCTTCAACGTCACGTCCACCGTCCGTTGCTTCGGCTCGGCATCCGTGGCTTCCAACGTCACGCGACCCTTATACTCGCCCGCCGTCATCGACGTCGGCGAAATCGCCACAGCGAACTGCCCCGGTGTCGCCGTCTGTCCCGGGTCCACCGTCAGCCACGCCGCGCTGCTGCCGGCGCTCAATTGCACCGCGCCGCCCGTGCTCGAAAGCGCAATCTGTTTCGGCTCCGGCAACGCCTCGCCGATCTTCCAGCTGAACGCCATCTTGTCCGTCGATGCCGACCACGCTCCGGCGTCCTTGTTCATAAACAGCATCGACCCGCCGCCAATCGCAATCAGCAGCCCCAGCGCCAGCCCAGCCTTGACGCCCGTCGACATCCCCGGCGTCGGCGCCGCCACCTGGATCGACGTCGCCCCAATCGCCTCCAACCGCCGCTCCGCCCAGTCCAACAAATTCCGCGCCTGCGCGTCCCCGGGGAATTCGGCCAGCAATACCGCCGCGCCTTCTTTCACTTGCTGCGGCTTGTCCGCCTTGCGCTTGGCTTCCAAATCGTTCAGCCGCGTCGCATATGTCTGGCGCTTGATGTGCGCCCCGCGCGCCGCGTTCAAATCGTCCAGCGCCTTCACCGCGTCCCGGTCGTCCGGGTTCGCGTCCAGCAGTCCGCGCAGCAACGCCCCGGCCTCGTCAAACGCCGATTTGCCCACCAATTCCTGGGCTTTTTTCAACGTCTTCGCCCGCTCGCCCGCCAGCTTCTCCCGCTCTTTCGCAATCCGCTGCGTCAGCTTGGCGATCTTCTCATCGCCCGGCTTCATCCCCGCCGCCGCCCGCAGCGCCGTCTCCGCCAGGTCCAATCGCCGCGCGTTCAACTGCTGCTCGGCCCGCTGCAACGCCTCCACGAAAACTGTCTCGGCTTCCACCGTCTGCTGCAATCGCACCAGCCGCGCATCCCGCGGAAACGCCCCCATCGCCTCGGCCAGTTTCTGCTTCGCCTCGCCCACCGCGCCCCGCGCCAGCAAGTGCTCAATGGCGCTCGCCGCCGCGTCCAACTCCACCATCCGGCGCTTCACTTCCAGGTCTTCCGCCAACCGCCGCAGGTTCGCCTGGTCCCCAAACTGCCGCGTGGCGTCTTCAATTTCACGCCGCGCCGCATCAAACTGCCCGCCGTCAATGGCCTGCGAAATCCGCGCGATCCGCGCCGAAATATCGCCCGCCCGCTGCCGCTCCGCCGCCCGCGCCGCCAGCGCTTCCCGCGCGGCGCCCATCTCCGGATCCCCGCCAAACAGCCGCAACCCTTCGTCCAGCGCCGCCAGTGCCTCGGCATCTTTGCCCTGGCTCTCCAACGTCCGCGCGGACTTCTGAATCTCTTCTTTCTTCTTCCGCGACTGCTGCTCGCTCAAGCCCCGTTCGATGCTGTCCAACAGCGCCGTCAGCTCCGGCTCTGAAGGATACTTCGCCAACGCCGCCTGCAACACTTCCCGCGCCGCGTCCCACTTCGACGCCGCAATCCGCTCCCGCGCCGCCGCCGCCGCCTTGTCCACCGCGTCCCGCTTCTCGCGCACGCGCTGTTCGCTCGAAATCTCGCGGTCCAACTCCTCCAGCGCCGGCCAATTCCCATACTTCGCCCGCAGCGCCGTCACCTCCTGCGCCGCCTTCGCCAGTTCGCCCCGCTGTCGCGTCTGCAGCGCCGCCGCAATCGCCGCGTCGCGTTCCTTCCGCGTCACATCCTCGGCCAGCCCCCGCTCCACGCTCTCGGAAAGCGCCATCAACTCCGGTTCCGCCGGGAACCGCTGCAACGCCTCTTTCAACTTCGCGCTCGCCGCGGCCCACTCTCCGCGCGCCGTCAGCCCGCGAACTTCGGTCGCAATCGTGTGCGCCGCCTCGCGGTTCTCCTTCGCCCGTAGATCGCTGCCGATCTCCTTCGCCAGCCCGGCAATCGCCGGCACGTCGCCGAACTTCTTCGCCGCCTCCGCCAGCACACGGCTCGCCCCCGCCATGTCGCCCGCCGTCCGTAAATCGCGCGCCTGCCGCAGCGTCTCTTCAATGCCGCGCCGCTCCTCGCGCTGCCGCACCAACTGCTCGCTCTCCGCCAACAACTTGGTCAACTCCGCGTCGCCGCTGAACTCCTGCAGTGCCCGCTGCACCAGCGCCACCGCCCGGTCCAGCTCCCCATCCTGCTGCAGGGACCGCGTCCGCTCCGCCACGCGCCGCACCGCTTCGCGCCGTTCAATCACCAGCCGGATGCCCGCGCACCGCGCCAGCGCCTGCGCTACCGATGTGTCGTCGGGAGCCTCCTCCGCCAGCGGCCGCAACAGGTTTTCGGCCTCTTCTACGCGCTCCTGCCGCAGCAACTCGGCCGCTTCGCGAACGGCCCGTTCCCGCCGCTCCCGTTCCGCCCGCGTCTTCCGCGCCTTCCCGGCCTCCGCAATCGCCTCGGTAATCTCCGGCGGCTCGTGCAGCCGCTTGCCGGCCTCGGTCAACAGCGCCAGCGCCTCGTCGAACGAACCATGCTGCACAAAGCCCTTCGCCTTGCGCACAATCTGCTCCACCTCGAGCCGCCGCTCCTGCGAGTCGAAGGCGTGTTGAACCCGCGCCATCACCTCCCGCGCGCGCTGGTTCGTCGGGTCCACTTCAAACGCCTGCCGCACAATCTCGTGCGCCGCTTCAAAATCCTTCCGGTCCGCCAGCAGCGCCGCCGCCTCGGCCAACTCCTGCGCCCGCTTGTACTGCCCCACCGACCCACGCGCGCTCTCCAGCAGCGACCGCACCTCGGTATTCGCCGAATCCAGCCGCAACGCGTTCTCGAAGGTCTGAATCGCCTCCGCGAACCGGCTTTGCGAAACCTGCTCCAGGCCCGTCTTCTTCAGCGCTTCAACCTTCGGGCCAATCGCCTGCTGCTGCGCCATCTTCTGAATGCGCTCGCGCAGTTGCCGCCCTTCCACATGCATCGGGTCGAGGTCCAGAATGCGCCGGACCAGCTTCTGCGCCTCTTCCCCGCGCTCCTGCGCAAACAGCGCCCGCGCCTCCGGCAGCAGTTCATTCGCCCGGTTCCGCCGCATGTCCAGCAGCAGCGGCCCCACGTCCAGTTGGAACTCCTGCAGGCTCTGATAACGCAGGTCCCGGTCCTTGGCCAGCGTCTTCATGATCATCTGGCTCAGCGCTTCCGGGCAGTCCGGAACCAGCGTCGATGGCGCCGGCGGCTCCACCGACGTGATGCTGTACAGAATCGCCGGCGTCGACGTTCCCTCAAATGGGAAACGCCCCGTGATGAACTCGTAGTAGATCACGCCAAACGCCCAGATGTCGCACAGCGCGTCCACTTCCTGATCCCGGAACTGCTCCGGGCTCATGTAGTTCAGCGTGCCGACAAGAAAGCCCGCCTTGGTCATCCGCGTCGTGTCGTTCCGCGTCAGCCGCGCGATGCCGAAATCCATCAGCTTCACCAGGTTGTCGCGCAGCACCATGATGTTGCTGGGCTTGATGTCCCGGTGGATGACGTTGTTCTCGTGCGCGCAGTACAGGCCCGCCGCGGCCTGCTGCATAATTTCGACTTTTTCCAGGATTGTCAGCGGCTTCCGGTCGCGGATGATCTTTTGCAGATCCTCCCCTTCCAGATACTCCATCACCAGGAATTGCGAACCGTTATCTTCCCCGAACTCGTGGATCGTTACCAGGTTCGGATGGTGCAGATTGCCCGCCGTCGTCGCTTCCATTTTGAAGCGCGTCAAAAACTCCGGATCCGTCGTGTCCGGGAGTAGTACCTTCACCGCGACAACGCGGCCCACCATCGGGTCGAACGCTTTATAAACCCGCCCGAATCCGCCGCGGCCGATTTCGGCTTGGATCTCATACCGCCCGATCCGTTCAATCATTGCGCCGCCCCGGCAAGCCAAACGCAGCTCTCCCTGCGGCTAACAGGAGGCAATATCTCGCCCCCTCCGCAACCATGGGCAATGCGCGGGGAATCAACACGTTAAAACAGTCTATGATACCGCTACCAGCCGCTGCATACTGACGTGGAAAAAATGACACGGCTCGCCTCCTGTTTTCCGCTTTAGTATTTGGGGCTATGCTTGTCACCGTTTACTGAGTCCCGTAGTATGGCTAGTACGGCTTCCCCAATCGAAAGTAAAGGATGAACGCAATGAAAATCACGCTTCGCGCACTTCTTCTGACCGCAGTCGGGGCCTTGGGCTTGTCTGCCCAAACCGCCTCCGTCGTCCGCTCCGGCAGCTATGAGGTGGGCGGCTTCGTCGGCGCCAGCTACGGCATCGATGACTTTCGTTGGATGGGCGGTGCCAACGTCACCTACGCCGCCAACAAGTACATCCTCCCCTACGCCGAGTTCAGCTACTTCCCCGGCATCGGACGCAAACAGAGCCGCACCATTCCCGGCCTCTCCCGGCCCGTCGATATCAGCTACAACATCCCCCTCACCGACTTCCACGGCGGCGTTCACATCCGCATGCCCATCCGTGAATTCCCTATCGTTCCCTACGGCGTCTTCGGCGTCGGCATGATCCGCGCCCCACAGCGTGAGTTCAATGTGAACGTCGAAGGAATCCAGGTGCCCTTCACCTCCGCCGCCACCACCGATGCCGCTGTGAACTTCGGCGGCGGCCTCCGCTACTACATCAATCAGCGCTTCGGCATCCGCGCCGAAGCCAAGGCCTACAAACCCACCGGCCAGTTCAAAGAAACCTTCGGCAAGGTGGAGTTCGGCTTCTTCATCCAACTTCGCTAACAGCGTATGCGGAATCCCACCCGCAGACTCGCCATCGGCGGCGCCGCGGCTGCCTCACTGGCCCGCGGAGCCGCCGGTTTTGCGTTCGAATATTGGGACGTCTTTACCGACCGTCGCTTCACCGGCAATCCGCTCGCCGTCTTCACCAACGCCGACGGGTTGACCAGCGAACGCATGATGGAGATCGCCCGCGAAACGAATCTCTCCGAAACCACCTTCGTCTTCCGCCGTCCCGCCGCCGAGGAAAAGCAGAAGGGGGTACGCACCCGCATCTTCACACCCACGGCTGAATATGACTTCGCCGGCCACCCCGCCCTCGGCACCGCCATGAGCCTCTGGCGCCCCGGCGCCAAACGAGTCCTGCTTGAAATGAATGTCGGCCCCGTCCCTGTCGAAATTCGCCAGGATGGCGACCGCCTCTACGGCGAAATGCTCCAACCCGAACCGAAGTTCGCCGAAACGCATTCCCCCGCCGCAATCGCCAAACTCACCGGCCTCCGCGAATCCGATATCGATTCCCGCTTCCCCATCCAGAACGTCTCCACCGGCCGCCCGAATCTGATCGTCCTGGTGAAGGACCGTGCCGCCATCCGCTCCCTCCAAATCGATTGGAGAGCCGTCGGCAACTACTTCGCCAACGGCGACAAACAGCGGTCGTTCTACTTCCTTACGCCAGACGCTCCCACCGGCGCCCGCTTCGAAGCCCGCAAACTCACCCCCCGCGTCGAAGACCCCGCCACCGGGTCCGCCGCCGGCTCCGCCATCGCCTGGCTAGTCGCCCGCGGCATTGTGGCTTCCAACGAAACCATCGCCATCTCCCAGGGCGGGGAAGTCAGCCGCCCCAGCCTGTTGTACGTGAGTGCCGAACGCGCCGGCGACATCGCCACAAAGGTGAAGGTGGGCGGCTACGCCGTGAAAGTCTGGACCGGCCAGCTTTAATCTTTGAACCGGAACAGCTGTGCCGGCTTCCGTCCCGTCGCCTGAAACTCCTTGGTCGGTTTCACGATCCCCTGCAACTGCACCCGCCGCCGGAAATTCCGCTTGTCCAGCGGCTCCCCCAGAATCGCCTCGTGGACAACCTGCAATTCACTCAACGTGAACTTCGCCGGCAACAGCTCAAACCCGACGTTCGTGTACCCCAACTTGTTCCGAATCCGCATATGCGCATAGTGGACAATCTCCAAGTGATCAAATGCCAACTCCGGCAACGCGTCCACGGGAAACCACGCCGCGTCGGCCGCATCCGTCCCGGCTTGCAATGACTGTGTCTGCGGCACCATCGCATAGTAGGCGACGGTAACAATCCTGCCCCGCGGATCCCGCCCAGGTTCGCCGAAGGTGTAGAGCTGTTCCAGGTAAACGTTCTCGACGCCCGCCTCCTCCCGCAACTCCCGCGCCGCCGCCGCGTCGACCGATTCATCGGCCAACACAAACCCGCCCGGCAGCGCAAAACATCCGGCAAACGGCTCCGCCAGGCGCCGAATCAGCAGCAGGTGCAGCCGCCGCTCCCGAATCGTAAACAACACAATATCCACCGTCACGCGCATAATTAGGGACAGTCACCTCAATTACCGATTTTCTCCTACCCCAATAATCCTACCCCTACGCCACCACCAGATTCGCCTTCTCCCGCGCAATCCCCACCCGTGCCACCGCCCCCGAATTGAAGTCCAAGTAGTCCGCCTCCATCCCGTCGGAGAAAATCACCCCGCCCGCCGGCATCTGCGATTCCAATTCCAACCCCGCCTCCGGCTCCACCGCCCCCGCCACAATCCCCGCCGTCGAATGCCGGCTCACAAACGGCTCCCGCACCACAAACAGCAACCGCTGCTCCTCCCACCCCAGCCGCACCGGCGCCACCGGCCCCCCGCCCAGAAACGCCACGATCCCCGCCGTCTCGTTGAAAATCGACGACAACCACCCCGTGCTCCCCGCCCCCGTCGCCACAATAATCCCGCTCGACGACTGCTGCTCCCGCCTCCCGTTAAACCGGATCGAATACCGTGCCGAAACGTGCGTCGCCGCCCCAATAAACAGGTCGTTGAACCCCAACAATCGCTGCCCATCAGCCAGCCGCGCCTCCGCCATCGTCACCGCCCGCATCCGCGCCGTCCCCGCCCCCACCCGCTCCACCTGCGCCCGCAACTCCTCCGGCGCAAACGGCAAGAGCACTCCGTCAAACCGCTCCCGGTCCGGATTCACCGCGATAATCGGCTGCCCGCCCACATACTTCGCCGTGTTCGCCACCAACCCGTCCTGCCCCAAAGTGACAATCAAATCCCCGGATCCAAACACATACGTCGGCACCAACCCCCGATCCATCACCTGCACCTTCAACCCCGTCTCCACCGCCCGCCGCGCCACCTCCAGCGACCGCTGATAGGCGTCATGCTCCTCCACGTAAGCCCCAAAATCCCCACCCGCGTGTTCGATATAAAACCGCGCCTGGGCGCGGGTGTTGAATCGCTCCACCAACCCGTCCAGGCGCGTCTTCCGCGTCACCAATACGATCTTTTCAAACATCGCATCACCCCTTCTGCCCCGCGCCGCCGATCAAACTCCGCAGCAGATCCGGCGACATGTTCAACTCCCCGATCCTCCCGGCATTCGACGCCAGCTCCTGAAACGCCATCGCAATCGTGTTCCGCGCGTCCCCGCCCTTCGGATTCAACATCATCAGCATCCGCCAATCCATCCCCTGCACCGGCGCCATCATCGCCTGCAGCGCGTAGGCCCGGCTGTCAGCCTCCTTCCGCTCGTTGTCCGTCTTCTGGTCCGTCAACGCCGCCCGCTGTGTCTCCAGCGCAATCTGAGCCTCCAACTCCCGCTCCTGCAACTCCCGCCGCTTGGTCTGCACCAGCAACTCGGTCTGCAACTCGTTCTCCTTCAACCGCCGTTCCAGCTCAATCGCCGAGTTCCGCCGCGCATACAGCGCCTCATCGGCGTTCCGGTTCAACGCCTCCCGCGCCTCGGCCTCCAACGCCTTCCCCATCTCCGGCGTCGGTTTCAACGACAAAATCGCCAGATTCAAAACCTCCACGCCCAACTGCACCGTCTCCGAACTCCCGTTCAACCGGTCCATCACCCGCGCCGCCAACACATCCCCGTGCACCAGCGCCTCCCGCAACGGCAACCCCTGGATCTCCCCCCGCACCAGCGTCTGCAGCGCATACACCAACCGCTCCGGCAACTTCTGGTACGCGTCCGAGCAATACCGCCCCTTCGCGTCCACCGTAAAGTCCAACATCGCCGCCGCCTTCTTCGGCTCCCGGATGCGATACGTCATCTGGCCCTGCACGGTGAGCGTCTGAAAATCCACCGTCGGCTCATTGAAAACAAAGGGGATATTGGCGCTCGCCACCGGCACGGACACAATCGTCGCCGACGGCGCGAAATAAAAGAACGAGAGCCCCGCTCCCTCCCGCATCAACCGACCCTGCGAAAAGTGCAGTACGTAATCGGTCGGATTGGCTTTTCTGTAGGTGATTCCAAACATGTCCTTCTCCTTAAGTGTGTATGTGACACCAGAATAGTGTCGTATGAACACTCAGTCAAGAGAAAACAAAAAAGTCCCCCAAGAATCGAAAACGGCCGGTCGCTGGGGGCAGCGCCGGCCGTTAAAATTTAGATGGCGGTGAGGGTGGGATTCGAACCCACGGTACCCGTGAAGGTACGGCAGTTTTCGAGACTGCTCGATTCAACCACTCTCGCACCTCACCGCACGGACAAACAGCTTCAATTATAGCAGTTCCGCGACCCAATCGCCTCTAGACGAAAAAGTCCTTCACCTTGTCCAGCAGTCCCCGCTCCTGCGGCTCGTTCTCCGTCGGCAGCGTCTCCCGCAGTTGCTCGAACAGTTTCTTCTGCTCCCGCGTCAGCCGCGACGGCACCCGGACGTCGATATTGACGATCAAGTCGCCACGCCCGGACGAGTTCAAATACGGGATCCCCTTGCCGCGGATCCGCACTTGGTCGCCATGCTGCGTCCCCTCGGGGACCTTCACATGCTCCAACCCGTCGAACGTCAATACATCCACCTCGGTCCCCAACGCCGCCTGCGCGACATTCACCGGAACCGTGCAATGCAGATCGTTCTCCCGGCGCTCGAACACCGGATGCTCTTTCACCAACAGCACAACGAACAGGTCGCCCGCCGGGCCGCCATTGGGGCTGTTCTGCCCCTCGCCGGTCAGCCGCAACCGCGTGCCGTTGTCGACGCCCGGAGGAATCGTCACGCGCAACTTCCGCTCGGTCCGAAGTACCCCGTCCGCGTTGCACTTCGTGCAAGCCTTCCGAACCAGGTTTCCACGCCCGCCGCACGTCCGGCAGGTCTGCCGGATCGACAGAAATCCCTGTTGCAATAGGACTTCGCCACGCCCGCGGCACGTCGCGCACTGCGTCAGCCCATCCTTGCCCTCGCCGCCCGTGCCATTGCAAAAATGGCACTTGTCCAGCCGAGGCACCTGGATCTCCGCGCTCATCCCGCGAATCGTATCCTCGATCGTAATTTCCAGATCGTAGCGGACATCGTCGCCACGCCGCGTCCGGCCGCGGCCTCCGCCGCCCCGCCGCCCGCCGCCAAACACATCGCCGAAGCCAAACAGGTCGCCCAGAATGTCCCCGAAGTCGCCAAACGTCTCCGGATCAAAACCCTGCGGCGCGCCACCGGCACCCTGCAAACCCTGGTGCCCGAACCGGTCATACGCCGCCCGCTTCTGCGCGTCGGTCAAAACTCCGTACGCCTCGGCGGCTTCTTTGAACTTTTCTTCGGCTTCCGCGTTCCCCGGATTCCGGTCCGGATGATACTGCATCGCCATCTTGCGATACGCCGCCTTCAGCGCCGCATCGCCCGCGTCCTTGGCAACGCCAAGTATCTCGTAGTAGTCGCGTTTCGTCACCGGACTGCGACCCTCACCAGTGCGGGACGCAACAGTTTGCCCTTAAAGCGATAACCACGTTGGAACTCTCCGAGAACGCTCTGGTCCTCTGCCTCCTCGGTGTTCACCATCTCAATGGCATGATGCACGTTCGGATCAAACGTCGTTCCCTGCGTCTCCATCGCTTCCAGCCCCAACTTCTTCAACGTGTCCAACGTCCGCTGGTAGATCAATTCGATCCCGCGCGCATACTCTTTGTCCGTGGTTTCCACGCCCAATGCACGCTCAAAGTCGTCCAAAATCGGCAAAAATGCCTTCACGGCGTCCATCGCCGCATACTCGGCATGTTCAATCCGCTCTTTTTCCGCTCGGCGGCGGGAATTTTCGTAATCGGCCTGTCGCCGCAGCAACAGCGACTGCAGTTCCGCTTTTTCCTGGGCCAACGCGTCGCGCTCGGCAACAATCGGGTCCACTGCTGCCTCGGTCGCGGGAGTCTCCTGCCCGTCTGCTAGCTGGCTCTCAGCCTCGCCAGAAAGCGAAACCTCATCTTGAGGTTGGTCCATGGGTACGCTCACACTCCTATTATATCCAAAGCGGCGAAGGAAATCTGATAGCGGTCGACTCAACTTACGCCAGCTTACGCCGAAAGCGATTCAATCGCCTCACCTACATGGTAAACCGTTGACAACACCTGGCTGTAATTCATCCGCAGCGGCCCCAACACCGCCACCCGCGTCGATATCCCCGACGGCAAAGATACCGTCAGCCCGATCAACGACAAATCCTGCAAACTCGGATGCAGATCCCCCAGTCCAATCTGGATCGCCACATCCTTCCGCGACTGTTCCAAGAACCGGTCCAGCAACTCCAACAACCGCTGCTTCTCTTCCAACGTCCGGAAAATCTCCCGCAGCCGGTCCCGGTTGAACTCCATGTCCATCCCGAAAAGGTTCGACGTCCCCTCCAGATGCACTTCCGGCGTCAATCCCAGGTCCAGCAATCCGTTCTGATAAAGCGCCTGCAACTGGCACAACAGCGTGTCATACGCCGCCCTGTCTTCCGCCAGTCGCATCCGCAGGTCCCGCCGGATCGCCCCCAGTGTCCACCCGGAATAGCTGGCATTCACGAAGTTCCGTACGGTGTTTAGCTCGTCCTGGTTCGCCCGCGTATCCAGCGCTACCACCCGGTTCCGGACAATCCGGTCCCGCGTCTCCACCACCATCAGCACCCGCGTATCGGCCAGCAGGACAAACTCAACCTTCGCCAGCGTCTGCGTGTCCGTAGGAATTGCCGCCGCGATGCCAACGTTCCTGGTCATCTCCGTCAGCAAGTGGCTGGTCTTCTCCAACCGCTCTCCCATCGAATCCGTAACGCTCAACTCCGACCGCACCCGCAGCAATTCACTCGCGCCCAATCGCCGCGTCGGCAAGCCTTCCACATACGCCCGGAACGCCTTGATCGTCGGTACCCGTCCGGCCGATGTGTGCGGCTGCGACAGATATCCTTCGTCACAAAGATCCGCCATCACATTCCGAATCGTCGCCGGGCTCAGTTGCCGTCCGCCGGCGCGCGCAATCGTCCTTGAGGCCACCGGTTCCCCGGTTTCAATGTAGGCCTCAACGATCGACTGCAGAATATTCTGCGAGCGATGGTCGAATTGTGAACGTCCCGTCATAAGCGTTTCACGAACGAGCGGCTAGGGCCTTTCGACAAATTGTAGGTCCACTCGGCGCGGACCGCAAGCTGTTGTGCCTATTTTCCCTTAATTTCCTGCCGGAACCAATGCCACCGCAGCTTTCAGGAAGGCGTCGACGAACGCGGCTCCGTTACCAAGCAAATTCTCCCGCGTCTGGTAATCATATTCGATATCCGGCCGAACCCCTACATTTTCCAAATAACGCGTCGTTCCAAAACCCGGGACCGCCTGCGCCTCCGGCCGCACCGTCAGCATCTGCGTCACACTCGCCATTCCCTCGGAATAGAATCCCGCCGGAGTGCTGGACGTGTTGCCACCCGCCCCCGCCGTCCGGTACCCAAACACCTTGGCCACCTTGGCGTCCTGCAAAACCGCCGCGAAGCTATCCGCCGCCGACGTCGAAAACTCGTCCGTCAGCAACAGCATCGGCTTCTCGTACCCCACGGCCGCCCCGTTTCGATCCCGCAATGGCTGCAGATCGAGCCCCGAACCGCACAGCGGAATCGGCCCCGTTCGCCCCCGATTTTCCGAATAGGCCGTCTTCAGATCCTTCAACAGCGCCGAATACGCCCGAACCTCCCACTCTTCCCCAAAGTCCTGTGCGTCCAGTACCGAAAACTCAAACGACCGGATCAGCTCCAAGTTCGGCCGGATCTCCAGCCCAATCGTCTGGAACGGCTTTGGTATCAACCGCTGTTCCAGGTCTTCGGCGTAGCACGCAAACCCGCCCTCATTCCGCGTCACATCCACCACCAGCACGTCCGTATTCGCCTTCATGTACGTGATCTCATTGGTGAACTGATTGCTCGCCAGGCTCAACAAACTGAAGCTCACCGGCTGAAACGTGCCAATCCGGATCAGTCCAACCCGCTTCCCATCCACCGTCTGCGTCCCGCTGAAGAAGAAGTCCGCCCGGTTCCGCCCCAGCCGTTGCACAAACGCCGCCGGCATCCGGTACAGCGGATCCCGCCCGCCAAATCCGCGCAGCGCCCGCACCGGCCGCGCGCTCACATGCCGCTGCAACGCCACCCACGGACGCCGAAAACCAGCCACGCCCGGATCCGCCGGCAAAACTTCCTCCGCCCCCTCATCCCGCCCCAACGTCCGCGCCATCCGGAAATTCGGCAACGGCCCCAGCTTCATCAACGGCGTTCCCGACTTGTCCCACGGAATCGTATAACTCTTCTCGCTCCCATCGGCCCGCCGCACCAGGAGCGTCGCACTCGCGCCCAACTCCGCCGCGCGCGGAATAAAGGCCTGCTGCTGATAAACCAGCTGATCCGCCGCCCACCGCAGCGTCGACCGCGGGTTGCCAAACGGAGCAATTTTCCCCAAATCCCGCAGCACGTCCATCACCGGACGCCCGTTAAACTGCACAATCTCATCGCCCACCGCGAAGTCGAACCGGCTCGCCGGCAAATAGCCACGGTCGAGTTGCTCAAACACCACCTTCCCGTCCACAACGTCTGTATAGACGTGCAAATCCGCCACGAAATCGCTATTCACGACGTAGTAGCTGTGGATGTCCTGTAGGCTCCCGGTATACTCCGCCACCAGGTCCAAATATTCCAAATCGGTCTTCGTCTGCCGCGCCCGCTCCAGCCACGGCCGCAGGTCGAACAGGTCGAACCCCAACGCATCGCGCTTCCATTCATACGGCGCATACTGCTTGGCGTACAAACTGGCAATCGTCTGCAAGTCCAACGCCTTCTGCTCGGGGCTCAACTGCCCCCACGCCGATGCGCCGGCCAGCGCCAGCCCCACCACCAACCAACGGCCCATGCGATGAATCAAAGCAAATTCTCCCCGGGGCGGTTTACCCGCACGCTGTCAGGTTACCAGTCATACAGTGGATCGTCCCCACTCCTGAAATTCTTTACCTCGGAAAATCCGGAGGCCGCCTGATACAATGACGTTTCGGCCAACGTATGGTGCAAGCGATTCTCCGTTTCTACAGCTACGGCTTCCAAACCCTGATTTCCCTGGTATGTCTCGCGCTCGGCCTCGTCGCCTCGCTCAGTGACAACGCTGGTTTCGAAATCGATCTCCTCCCCTGGACGGGCAAGGAACTGCGCTACTCCCTATTGGTCCTCGGGGCCTTCGGTCTCCTCTCCACCTTCCTCGCCTTCCGCGGGAAGCTGAAGTTCCTGTTCGTCATGTGGACCCTCGGCACCACCTACCTGCTCACTCGCGGCATCTTCGCCTCGGCCCACCAGTTCGACGGCGACGTCGAATTCAAGTGGGCCCTCTTCCTGCTCTCCGGCGTCCTCGCCACCGTCCTCGGTGCCTGGAGCCGTTTCAAGCAGCCCGCCGGCCGCTAACTCCAGAGCTCGTCAATCGGCCCGTACAGATCGTCCCGTGACGACGGCGTGTACTCAAATCCACGTCCGCTCGGGTCATCCCGGCGAATCGTCGTCCAGTCGATCCCCAGCGCCGAATACACCGTCGCGCCAATATCCTCCGCGCGAATATCCCGGTCCCGCGACCAACCCGGATCATCCGTCCGCGCTCCGCGTTCATCGGTCGCCCCCAACGCCCGCCCGCCGCGAATCCGCGCCCCGGCCATCAGCACCGCCTGCTGTTGGAAATGGTCGCGCCCCGCCCCGGCATTCACCACGCCCAGCGTCCGCCCGAATTCGCCCATCGCCACGATCAGCGTCCGGTCCAACAGCCCCTCGCTCTTCAAATCCGCAATCAGAGTCCCCAACCCCGCGTCGAACGTCCGCCCCACCGAGTTCGCGTTCCCCGCGTTCAACCCGCCCGTGTAGATCCCGGCGTGCATATCCCAGCCGCCCACGTTGATCTGAATAAACCGCGTCCCCATATCGGCGCGCACCAGATTCCGCGCCGTGATACACGCCGCGCCAAAGTTCGAATTCCCATACCGCGCCCGTTCGGCCGCATCGAACGTAAAGACTTTTGTCACCGCCGCGTTGTACATCAACCGCCGCGCCCCGTCGTCCCACCGCGCAATTTCCAACGCAGCCGACCCCAACTCCGGCGACTCCCGCAAATCCCGGTCCAGATCCAGCAACATCCCGTGCCGCCGGTCAAAAATCGCCTGCGAGTCAAAATGCGTCGTATTCCGCAACGCGCTGCCATTCGGGCTCACATAAAACGGCGCATGCTCCGGCGGCAGATATCCCTGTCCCTGGCTCATCCCCGTGTTCAACGCAATGAACCCCGGCAGCGTCCGGTTCGCCGTCCGCGGCCCCAGCTCCAACGACGCAATCGACCCGATATGGGGCGCAATCCGGTTCTGGCCCGACACCGGATTCCTCGCAATCTGCAACCACGATTGCGCCAACCCATGCGCCGTCGCCCACGGCTTCACCGATCGCAACAGTGCCACCGAATCCATCTGCTCGGCCAGCTTCGGCATCAACCCCTGCGCCCACGCCACGCCATTGTAGGTCTGCGGATTGAACGCCGCCGGCGTCCACGCGCCCACCTTCAAGTCGAACGTGTCGATGTGGCTCGGTCCCCCGTCCATCATCACGAAAATGCAGAAATCCGCCGTCGCCCGCGGCGCTTGCGCCGCGCTGGCAACTTGTTCCAACGCCCCGCCCGGCAGCACGAAATACCCGCCCACCGCCGCCGCCATATGCCGGAAAAACACCCGCCGGCCCAGATGCGGCCCGCGCCAGAATCGCGTGCCCCGCGCCGCGCTCTCATCGAATCCGAAACGATCTTTGGTAGCCATGTCCAGGGTCCGTCCTAGTAGTTGATCAGGAAATCCACTTTGTTCACGAGAACCCACGCCAGGTCCTCCACCGCGCTGTTCCGCAGCGCCGCCGTA
This sequence comes from Bryobacteraceae bacterium, assembly GCA_044358225.1. GTDB lineage: Bacteria > Acidobacteriota > Terriglobia > Bryobacterales > Bryobacteraceae. Next base: position 63,881 of record JBIKOG010000011.1, read on the forward strand.
TTGGCCCGCGCCAACACCGCCAGCACCTTCGCCAACTCGCCCGCCTCCGGCTCCCGCCCCAGATACAGCAGGAACACTTCCTTCACCATCTCCGTGTTATTCGCAATCGCCGCCGCCGTCCGCAAATTGGGCGAGTTCGCCAACCGGATCCGGTCGCGAATATAGGTGTCGTTCATCAACGTCAACGACTGCAAAATCGACCCCTCCTGCCGCCGCAACTGCGTATCCCGGTTCCCGCGCAGAAACGTCGCCATCAGCGTTCCCGCCGCCCCGCCCGGCTCGCTCGGGTCCGGCAGTCGCCATGCGCTCCGCACTGGTTCGGCAAACCCCTGCGGCGTGTAGTTCGCCCAGTTGCCCGACGCCTGCGACAGCGCATCATGCACCTCCTCCGCCTCCATCCGCCGCGCGTAATGCCGCGCGTGCAACGGCATGTAATCCAGCTTCCACTCCGCGTCGTACCGCGCACTCAACTGATAGGTGGTCGAAGAAACCAGCAGCCGGATCAACTCCCGCATGCTGTACCCATTCCGGATAAACTCCTCGCTCAACTTCTGCAACAACACCGGATGCGCCGTCTGCATCGTCCACGGCGCCGGCGGCGGGTTGTCCGGGTCCAGTCGCGCCGGGTCCAGATTGTCCACCGGCTCGGCCAATCCCAACTGGAACAGCTGCTTCCAAATCCGGTTCACGGCGTTCTTGGCGAACATCGGATCCGCCGTCAGCCCATCAGCGTATGCGTGCCGCCAGTTCTGCCCGTTCGCCGGCGTCTTCCCGTCCCGGTACTCCGGCGTCAGGTTCAGCAGCGTGCCCATCCGCACCCGGTTCGGCCGGTTGCCGAAAGTGGTGTTCAAGTCGTACGTCCCCGTCGTCCGGTCAACGACATCAAAGCTGCCCGAATAAAAATCGGTGCCGGGCACGTTCCGCCCGGTAATGTTCATCCGCGAAAAATGCGCCGCCATCCGGTAGGCGTCCAGCCGGATCTGCCCCGTCCCCCACACGCTCAACTGTTCCAAGTGCCGCCGCCCATCGTGGCACGCCAAACAGTCGTAATGGCCCAGTCCCAGAAACGTCGTCGCCATCCGCACATTCGCCGTGTCGTAGCGGTCCTGCGCCGGCCCGCCCGGCGTAATCGATCGCACCTGCCAGTTCACCGCGCCCAGGTCGTAGTTGTTCCCCGCGCCCGCCGTCAGCTCCCACGCAAAATCCCGAAAACTCTTGTCCTGATGGACAACCGCCCGCAGGTAGTCATACATCGCGTTCCGCCCCGGCACGTTCTGGTTCACGTTCGATGCCGTGCGCGAGTTCTGCACCAGGTCGCCCAGCCACGTCGACCACCGCGAAACGTAATCGGAACTGAACAGCAACGTGTCGATCAACCCATCCCGCCGGCTCCCGCTCGTATCGGCCATGAATGCCCGGTACTCCGCTGGTGTCGGCAGCCGCCCCGCCAGGTCCAGATAAATGCGCCGCACGAACTCGCCATCGGTGCTCAGCGCCGCCGTCGGAATTCCATCCCGCTCCAGCCGCCCCAGAATCGCATCGTCAATGAAATTCCGCCGCGGCAAACTGCTCGCCGCCACCGCCATCCGCGCCCCGCCGGCCTTCCCCACAGCCGCCAGCGTCCGCTGATTCACCTCGCGAATGGCCCGCTGCTCCCGGTCCAGAAAGGACTGTGGGTCCCGCTGAAACGCGCAATTATCCGGCGCACCCTGCGCCCACACACCAAGGCCAGCCAACGCCAGCGTCCCGAAGAATGACTTCATATCACCCTGTCCTTTTTTGTCTGGTTACGGCAGACAATACAAATCTTTACAGTAGAAACCGATTGGACGCGGTTAGTTGCAGACTACCATGAGAGGTTTGGAGCAACAAGCAAAATTTCCGCTGTGGCGCGAGTGCATCGGCACGTACCCTGCTACGGTAATCGGCGTAGATCTCGCGGGCTCCGAACGCCGCCCCACCGGCTGGGCCGCCCTCCGCGGCGCAGTCGCCCAAGCCCGCACCCTCCGCACCGACGCCGAAATTCTCGACGCCACCCTCCCCCTCCGCCCCCGCATCGTCTCCATCGATTCCCCCCTCTCCCTCCCCGCCTCCGGCATTATCCGCGAAAGCGAACGCGAACTCATGGCCCTCCGCGTCGGCGTCTACCCCTGCCTCCTCCCCTCCATGCGCGCCCTCACCCACCGCGGCATCGCGCTCAAACTAGCCCTCGAATCCCACGGCATCCAGGTCATCGAAGGCTTCCCCGGCGCCGCGCAAGATGCGCTCGGCATCCCCCGCAAAAAGACGTCCGAACCAGCCCTCCGCCAAGGCCTGGAAAACTTCGGCCTCCAAATCCCCGATGGCAAACTAACCCATCACGAACTCGACGCCATCACCGCCGCCCTCATCGCCCAGTTCTTCGGCAAGAAGCGCTATCACGCCTTCGGAGCCCCCGGGGAAGTCCCCATCATCACCCCTCTCACCACCCGCCGCACCGCGAAACTCACAAGCCCCAACCCCGCCACTCTCCGCTACGCCGCCAACTACCTCGCCCTCTTCCACGGCATCCGCCTGCAAGCCAAAGGCCCAACAACCATCCCCGATTTCCCCAAACGTCCAGCCCTCCGCGACTGGCTCTACCGCTTCGTCACAAACGCTGCAATATCCTTGGACAGCTCCACCAACGACGGCTTATACGAATAGAACATGTGCCCCGCCGGGAACATCTTCGTCGTAATCTGCGCCTTATACTTCGCCGGCAATCCCATGTGGCTGAACGTATACTCCGTCGCAAAGTAAGGCGTCGCCAAATCGTAATAGCCCGACCCGATATAAACCCGCATATACGGGTTCTTCGCAAACGCCTGCCGCAGCGCGTCCGCCGTCTCCGCAAACCGGTTGTTCCCCCCGGCCCCGTAATCCCACGGCCCAATCCCCCCGCCCAGAATGTAATAGGTCAGGTCGCTTTCATACCCCAACTCCCGCCGCGCATAGTCGTTGAACAACGCCGTATACGGCGCCCGAATCGCCGTCATCGACGGATCGAACTCCGGCCTCTCCGAACCCTGCAACCCCTCGACGCCAGTCAATCGCCCGTCCAGCCGCCCCACCGTCTCCCCCTGTTCCCGCAGCAATTCCTTCGTAAACCGGCCGATCTCAATCCGCAAATCGTGCCGCTCAATAAACCGCTTCTCCAGCCCCGTCAACGCATGCAGCTTGTCCACAGCCGCCGCCCGCTCCGCCGCCGTCAGCCGGTCCCCCTTCGCCAACACCGCCACATACTCCCCGCCCGCATACGCCTCGGCCGCCTTCACCACCGTCGCCAACTCCCCCGGTACCTTCTTGTGATACCAACCAATCGCCGCATAGGTCGGCAGGAACAGCGAATACGGCAAGTCATTCCCCGGCGCGAACTGCACCGTCTGATACTGCAAAATACTCGAAATCAAACAGACCCCGTTAAACGCCACTCCCTTGTCCACCAGGTACCCCGCCACCCCCGCCGCGCGAAACGTCCCGTAGCTCTCCCCAATCATGTACAACGGCGAATTCCACCGCCCATATCGCCCCAGCCATAGCCGAATAAACTCCCCCACACTCGCAATATCGCCCTGCACGCCGAAGAACTTCTTCCCCAACTCCGGCTTCACCGCCCGGCTATACCCCGTCCCCACCGGGTCAATAAACACCATATCCGTAAAGCCCAAAAACGACTGCGGATTATCCACCAGCTCAAACGGCGGCGGCGGGTACGACCCGTCCTCCTGCATCTTTACAATCTTCGGTCCCAACACCCCCATGTGCAGCCACACCGAAGCCGACCCCGGCCCGCCGTTAAACGAAAACATCAGCGGCCGCTTCCCCTGCGGCTTGTCCAGCGTATAAGCCACAAAGAAGATGTGCGCCTCCGCCTCCCCCTGTTCATTCGCAATCGGCAGTCGCCCGGTCGTCGTCGTGTACTCCAGCGTCCGCCCGTTCAACACCATCGAATGCTTCTTCACCACCGGCGCCGGTTCCGCCCCCCAGGCCCACCCCGCCATCACCGCCAGCGCCAATAGAAGTCGAATCATAGCTTACCCGTGATTCTCCGCGATCTGCTTCCGCGGATCAATAAACAGCCAGCAAACCGCCCCCACCAAAAACAGCACGCCGCTAATCCGAATCGCAAAATTCCAATCCCCGAACTGGTTCACCAATACCGTCAAAATAATCGGCGAAAGGAATCCCCCCACCTGCCCCGCCGTGTTCATGCAAGCCCCTACAACGCCCGCGTGCGGCCCGGCAATGTCCAGGCACGATCCCCACGCCGCCCCCAAACAAAACACGCTCCAACCCGCTGCCACCGCCAGCAGCAGCGCCGCCGTCGTCGCGTCTTCCGCCATCGTCCCCACCACCGTGAAAATCGCCGCAAATAAAAACGATGACCCGCCCGTAATTGCCCGTCCCAACCGCAACCCCAGCCGCCGCGTCAACACATCCGTCGCCACGCCGCCCGTCACATCGGCAATCATGCAAGCCACCATCGGCGCCCCGGCAAACAAGCTCAGCGTCGTCGAACTGAAACCCCGCACCCGCTCTAAATACGTGGGCATCCACGTCAGGTAAAAGTAAAAACCATACGTCTGCACGAAGTACATCAGGCACAACAACCAGATATTCCGCGACCGCAAAATCAATCCCCACGGCACGTTCGACAACGCGTGCGAAGCCTCATGCCCGCGGCCCTCGATGATATAGGCGTGCTCCGCTTTGGAAACCCCCGGATGCTCTGCCGGATCATCCCGGAACCACCAGAACCACAATCCCGCCCACACGAAACCCACACAGCCAAACGCGATAAACACCCCGCGCCAGCCCAGGAACGTCAGCAAATACTGAATCAACAACGGGGAATAGGCGGCCCCGAAATGCGCGCCCATGAAGAAGATCCCCTGCGCCGTTCCGCGCTCCCGCAGCGGGATCCACTTCGAAAAGGTCTTCGCCGCATTCGGCCACGCCCCCGCCTCGCCCAGCCCAAATAGGAACCGCGTAATCAGCAGCGATGGATAGCTGAACACGAACGCCGTCGCAATCGTGAACGCGCTCCACCAGCTCACAATCCGCATCAACACCCGCCGCGTCCCCACCCGGTCGCCCCACCAGCCCGTCGGAATTTCAAACAGCCCGTACGCCAGCGTGAACGCGCTAAACACAAAGCTCATCTGCGTATCGCTCAGCCCCAAATCGGCCTTGATGTACTTGGCCATATTCGCAATCGCAATGCGGTCCATATACGTGATGGCCGCCAGCGCCACGCAAAAGCCAAGCACGCGAAATCGAACGCGAGAGGTCGCCGGCTGAATCAAGGGATGGTTCATGACCTATCAGGTGTATCACGAACCACCCGGCGACCCGCTTGCCTACCGCTTCCGGCGCAGCAGCGCCAACAGCGCCAGCCCCGTCCCCGTCACGATCATCGTCGCCGGCTCCGGCGCCTCCGTGAACGTGCCCTCCAGAATTCCGCCCGTGTAGCCCCCGGCGTTAATCACCCGCAACTCCAACGTATTCGGGCCGAGATTAAACCCCGACGTCACCACCTGCATCGGGCTCATTGATGCCCAGCCAGTGCTCCCCGACATCGCCCCTTGCCCATACAGCAACGGCCCGCCGTTCAAATACACCTCCACCCGGTTATCCCCGGCCACCGAAAACTCCAGCCGCGCCGTCGGCAAGTCGGTCACGTTAAAAGTCGTCGTGAAGCTGTAATCCCCGCCCGGGCACGCCGCCGCGTAGCCATCCCGCCCACAGTCGCCCGACGAAATGAAATTCGCCACCGACGTCGCCGGCAGCCCCGTCGGGTTCCACAGTTTCCCGCTCCCGCTCGGATACGTGTTCTCCAAAATGTACGCCGCCCCCGACGTATTCATCCCCGCGCCACTCGGCCCCGAGGCAATGCTCCACACCGGATCGGAGAACGATCCCATCGTCCCCGGCGCCTGTCCGGTGTTCAAGTTGATCGTAGCCCCGGCCGCCGTCATGCTAAGCGCAACGGCCACACATGCAAGTATTCGCATCGTCTATTTCCTCCGAGCAAATATGCTCACCAACCAGTGCGCGTCCCCGGCCAATCCGGGGCCATATCTCTCTATCGCCCCGAGCGATATACTTCCCCTAGCCATGAATCGCCGCGCCTTCCTCGCCTCCCTCGCCGCCGCCGTCAACGCGAAAGAAAAATCCTGGGAGGGCATCTTCGTCATCATGCAGACCCCCTTCCTCGATAACTTCGAAATCGACGAAGCCTCCCTCCGCCGCGAATGCGATTTCCTCATCCGCGGCCGCGTCCACGGCATGGTCTGGCCCGCCGGCGCCGGCGAATCCGTCTCCCTCTCCCCCGCCGAACGCCGTCAGCATTCCCAAACCGTGGTCAAGGAAGTCAACGGCCGCCTGCCCGTCTTAATCGGTGTCCACGGCGCCAACAAATACGAAGCCATGGACTATGCCAAATACGCCGAGAAAATCGGCGCCGATGGCCTCCACGCCCTCGGACCGACCAGCGGCGTCACCGACGGCGAAATCCTCACCGACTACTTCACTTCCATCGCCAGCGTCTCCAAACTCCCCATGTGCGTCCAGGTCACCAACGGCGGCATGACCACAGATCTCCTCCTCAAACTCGCCGACAAAATCCCCACCCTCCGCATCCTCAAGCTCGAAAACTCCGACGTCCCCCACGACGTCACCCGTGTCATGCGCGAACGCAAACGGCCCGTCATCGCCTCCACCGGCGGTGGCGCCATGTACCTCTACAACGAAATGGAACGCGGCTCCGGCGGCACCATGGCCGGCGCCGGCCTCGCCGACATTCAGGCCGAAATCTGGGATCTCTTCCAAGCCGGCAAGAAGAAAGAATCCCGCGATCTCTTCCTGAAATTCCTCCCCTCCGCCGTTCTCGAACGCCGCACCAGCTACATCCTCATGAAGGAAATACTCCGCCGCCGTGGCGTCTTCACCACCACCAAAATGCGCAACACCAGCCGCAATTTCATGGACGCCATGGATCACAAGGAACTCGACCTCATCCTCGAAACCCTGAAGCCCCACTACCGCGTCTGAGCCAGCACCAGCGCCCCCGCCACCATCAGCGCCACGCCCGCCGCGGTGCCCATCGTCACCCGCTCGCCCAGAAACAACGCGGATAGCACCACCACAAAAACCACGCTCAGCTTGTCCAACGGCGCAACCCGTGGTGTCTCGCCCATCTGCGCCATCTCCCGCACCGGCACCGTCGCGAACGCAATCCCCCAACCCAACACCAGGATCACCGCCGCCAAAACCGCCACCCCACCCAATTCACCGCAGCGTCACCATTAGCTCCAACCCGCCTCCCGCGCGGTTCCGCGCCGCCACCCGCCCCCCGCACATCACCACATAGTTCCGCACAATCG
>JBIKOG010000335.1:0-6829 GCA_044358225.1 Bryobacteraceae bacterium
GGCTCAACTTCTCCCCACCTTGCATGCTGATGATCAATCCCCAGCTTGCGCCACCTCTCTGCCTTCAGGCTCATCTTGTGTGAGAATCGCCTGTTCCTTCAGGCTCATCTTGCATGAGACAAGACTATATGTATTCACCGAATCGCAAGATGCGGTAGGATAACAGCACTCCGGTACCCACACGATGCGCATCTCCGTTGACGCATCCCCATTGTTGCTCCGCAGCGCGGGGGTGAAGAATTATCTTTATCACTGGATCCACGCTTTGCAGCGGGGATCGGCTGAACATTCGGTGGCGGCGTATCCTTTTATAGGGAACGTGGGGGCGTTGACGCACGAATCGTCGGTGATGAGCATGCTGCATACGGCACCGCGGATTGCATGGCTGTTGGCGTCGAACCGGATTTCGCTGACGCGGCGCTTCGCGGCTGGGGATGCGCAGGTGTTCCATGTGACCAATCAGGTGCATGGGGGCGTGAAGGGGATGGCGCTGACGGCGACGGTGCACGATATGACTTGCTGGCTGACGCCGGAGTTCCATACGCCGTCGAATATCCTGGCCGACAAGCGGTTTGCGGAAAAGATTCTGACGAAGGCTGATGGGCTGATTGCGGTGAGCGAGAATACGCGGCAGGACGCGATCCGGGTGTTGGGGTTGAAACCGGAGAAGATTGTGGCGATTCATTCGGGCGTGCCGGATGCGTATTTCGATGTGACGGAAGCGGACGCGGTTCGAGTAAGAACGCAGCTAAAGCTGGCTAAGCCGTTCATTTTGCATATAGGTACGGTGGAGCCGCGGAAGAATTTGGACGCGTTGTTGGACGCGTATTTGTTGTTGCCGGAATCGGTGCGGGAGGAAGTGGAATTGGTGTTTGCGGGGCCGATGGGGTGGGCGGCGAGTACGACATCGAAGCGGATTCTGTCGGGGTTGCCGGGGGTGCGCTACCTGGGTTATGTGCCGGAGGCGGACCTGCCGGGGCTGACGAAGTCGGCGGCGGTTTTTGCGTATCCTTCCTTATATGAGGGGTTTGGGTTTCCGGTGGCGCAGGCGATGGCGGCGGGGGTGCCGGTGTTGACGTCGAACAACTCGTGCATGCCGGAGATTTCCGGGGCGGGGGCGGTGCATGTGGATCCGCGGAGCCCGGCGGGGATACGGGATGGATTGGACAAGTTGCTGTTGTCGCCGGGGGCGGCGGCGGAGGTGGCGGCGGCGGGACGCGTGAAGGCGCAGGAGTACCGTTGGGATCTGTGCGCGGCGCGATCCTGGCAGTTCTTCCAACAGTTTGCGTGAGCGGCGTGTCGAAACGGCTGGATTCGATTGACCTGCTGCGCGGGATTGTGATCCTGCTGATGGCGCTGGACCATACGCGGGATTTCTTTGGGGATTTGTCTGTAGACCCGATGGACCCGGCGAAGACGTGGCCGGCGCTGTTTTTGACGCGGTGGATTTCGCATTTCTGCGCGCCGGTGTTCGTTTTTCTGGCGGGGACGAGCGCGTGGCTGCAGGCGCAGCGGAAGACGCCGGCGGAGTTGAGCTGGTTTTTGGTGTCGCGCGGGTTGTGGCTGGTGTTTTTGGAGCTGACTTGGGTGCGGTGTTTGGGGTGGTTTTTCAACTTCAATTACCACTTCAGTGTGGGGCAAGTGATTTGGGCGATCGGGTGGTCGATGGTGGCGCTGGGGGTGGCGGTGCGGTTCCAGATGCCGCCTCGGGTGGCTGGGGTGTTGGGTGTTCTGGTCATCTTTTTGCACAATCTGACGGATTCGTGGCGGGCGGAGCAGTTTGGGCCGTTGTGGTGGCTATGGCGGATTCTGCATGACCGGAAGAATATGGAGATTGCGCCGGGGTATGTGTTCTTCCCGCAGTATCCGTTGTTACCGTGGATGGCTATCCTCTTTGCTGGCTATGGGTTCGGGATGTTTTATGCGATGGAGGATGAACGGCGAAGGCGGCTAGTGTTGTGGGCTGGGCTGGCGGCGACGGGGCTGTTTGTGGCGATCCGGGCGTGGGGCGGGTATGGGGATCCGCGGCCGTGGGTGGGCGGGGTGTATTCGTTCTTGAACCTGTCGAAGTATCCGCCGTCGTTGCTGTTTGTGCTGATGACGCTGGGGCCGGCGCTGATGGTGCTGAGCCGGTTGCCGGATACGGTGACGGGGTGGTGGCGGCACGTGGTGCTGTTTGGCCGGGCACCGTTGTTCTTTTACTTGATCCATTTGCCGCTAATCCATGGAGCCGCTGTGGTTTATGCGTTGGCCGTGTATGGCAGCGCGGACTGGCTGACGGACGCGCCGGGGTGGGGGCGGACGCCGAAGCCGGGGGATTACGGGTTTGGGCTGGCGGGGGTGTATGCGGTGTGGGTGACGGTGTTGGTGGTGACTTATCCGGCGTGTGTGTGGTTTACGAGAAAAAAACGGGAGAGCAAGTCGCTATTGTTGCGGTATTTGTAGAAGGGTGAAACGAATCATCACTTCTTTGGACGAGTTGCAGGGGCTGGCCGGGGGGCCGGTGGCGGCGGTGAGCGAATGGGTGGAGGTGGAGCAAGAGAAGATTGACTCCTTCGCCGCGGTGTCGGGGGACCGGCAGTGGATTCACGTGGACCAGGAGCGGGCGCGGGGGGAGAGTCCTTGGGGTACTACGATCGCGCATGGGTTCCTGACGCTGAGCTTGTTGTCGCGCATGGCGGCGGAAGCCTTTTCTTTGCAGTTGGGTCAGGGGGCAACCATCAACTATGGATTGAACAAGGTGCGTTTTCCCGCGCCGGTGCGTAGCGGGAGCCGTGTGCGGGGGCATTTCGCGTTGTTGGGGTGCGGGGCGAAGCCAGGGGGCGTGGAGGTGGTGTGGCAGGTGACGGTGGAGGCGGAGTGTGGGGGGAAGCCGGTGTGCGTGGCGGAGTGGGTACTGTTGTTGGTGGCGGGGAGCGCGGCGTGAGTACCCCTAGGTGTGGGGGTGACGGGTCCCCCCGCAAGACCCTAAGCCACACCACCTCAGCGGTCTATGCCATCTAGGTGAAAGTACTGTACAAATGTAAACGTACCTGACAATTTAAAAAACATCCGCCTGCCAAGGGGGAGAAAGCGACATGGGTTCAGCTATGACCGATGGGACAACGTATTATCCGGAAGAGTGTGACGTGACGGGGTCGGAGTGTTTGGGGTGTGTGCGGCGGACGGCGGAATCGGTGAGGGCGTTGACGGGGGATCCGACGGTGGAGTGGGCGGGAGCGGTGTTTCAGCGGATGTACAGCCACGCGGCGTGCCGGCAGATGGAGCACACGTTTGTGTGGGCGTTGGGGGTAGGGGAACTGGTGCAGATCGAGCCCGTGGCGGCGTAGGGAATATTCCTCTGTTACGGAAGTTTGAAACCTTTTGTCCGTTTCCGCCGTAACACAGTATGAGGAGATGTACCCAAATGCTTTCTACTGCCATGGCCATTCCCGAGTTCACTGGCTCTCTCCATCTGACCAAGAAGGAAGCGGAGTTGCTGCAGATACTCCGTGAACATGCTGGACAGTGCCTGACTCGCGACTATCTACTGAGCACGATCTGGGGGTACACGGGCGGGGTGCGAACGCGCACACTCGACGTGCACATCCAGCGGCTTCGCCGGAAGGTGAAACTTTTCAACCTGGGCGGTGAGATTCAGACGATTCTCCGCCACGGGTATTGCTGGGAGACGCGGAGTTCGTAGGCGGCATCACAGTTTTTGCGGGAAAGGGGGCACCTACTGAGGGGTGCCCTCTCCGCATTTAGGGGTAATGCGTTTGTACGCTAAACGTAGTACGCTTTATCAGTATGAGAACCTCGTTTCTAGTACTTTCGTTTGCGGCAATTGGGATGGTGGCGCAGGGTGAGGCGTTTATTTGTCCTGACCAGACGTACGCATCGGTGCCGATTATTGGGGCGACAGGCGGGACGGCCACGTCGTGTGGGATCGCGGGCGTGGACGCGCAAGGCTCGTTTGCGTCGACTCCGGGCGACAGGACGGCGCAGATCTCCGAATTGGAGGCGTATTTGGGCTTGGGATTGAGTTCGACGGGGCCGAATGGATTTGTGCCGGTGGTGGGTTCGGCGGTGCAGTTTGCAGGGTTCACGGTTCCTGGAGGCTCGAAGTTGAGTTTTTCTTGGGAGAGCATTTTTGAAGAGGGCGGGACGGGTTCGTTGTTTTACGTGTTGAATGGGCGCTTGACGGTATTGGACGTGATTTTGCCGGAAGGGCAGTCGTTGCCGGGAGCTTCGAATAGTGGCACGGCGACGGTGGATTTGTTGAATGGGACGAATACGTTTGCGTTTGGCGCGGTGTCGTTGGTGAGTACGAACTCCACGTTTGTGCAGGAGCTTTTTGATCCGCAGTTGACGATCACGAATCTGGCAGTGACGCAGACGGGTGTGCCGGAGCCGGGGACGTTTGGGTTGATGGGGGCGGGGCTGGTTGGGTTGGTGGCTTGGATGCGCCGGCGGGGGTAGTTTTTTGCAGATTTAGGAAACGGGCCCCGGCAGCGGTTGCTGCCGGGGCCCGTTTCCGTTCGATCTTCAGATTTAGCAGCACTTGGCGCGTTGGTATTTGGCTTTGAAGTGCTCGGTTTGGAAGCGGCGGTACTCTTCGGGGGTGTTGACGCCGCCGTGGGCCGCCAGGTGGCGGCGGTAGGCGTTTTCGTCGGCTAGTTCGCGGAGAATGGCCAGGATGGTACGCCAGAATCGCATCTTAGATCTCCTCGACGGCGAGCGTGGATTGGACGAAGGGGGTTTCGGTGCTGGTGGCCGGTTGGGTGCCGCGGAGGATGCCGATCCATTGGCGGATGGAATCGATGAGGATGGTCGTCACCAGGACGAGGAAGAGGGCGCAGACGAAGGCGTCGAGGTAGTTGTTGAAGATCAGCGTCTTGGTGGCTTCGGTTTGTTTGGGGGCCTTTTCGAGCGCCTCGGCGGCGGCGAGGAAGCCGATGCGGGGGAGGGGGGAGAAGATCTTCATCAGCGCCGAGGTGAAGGTGACCGTTCCGAGCCAGAGCATGGGGAGGATGGTGATCCACATGTACTTTTTGCCGTGCATTTTGATGAGCACTGTCGTGCCGAGGCAGAGGGCGATGATGGCGAGAAGCTGGTTGGCGATGCCGAAGAGGGGCCAGAGGGAGTTGATGCCGCCCAAGGGGTCCGTGACGCCCTGGTAGAGGAAGAAGCCCCAGCTGATGACGATGGCGGCGGAGGTGCCGAGGACGCCGGGCCACCAGCTGGTGCGGCCGAGGGGGGCGTAGAAGTGGCCGAGGAGATCCTGCAGCATGAAGCGGCCGACGCGGGTGCCGGCGTCGATCACCGTGAGGATGAACAGGGCTTCGAACATGATGGCGAAGTGGTACCAGAACGCGAGGAGGCGTTCGCCGCCGCCGCCTTTGGCGAAGATGTGGGCCATGCCGAGTGCCAACGATGGCGCGCCGCCGGTGCGGTAGAAGAGCGTTTCTTCGCCAACGGATTTGGCGAGGTTGGCCATTTGTTCGGCGGTGACGGGGAAGCCCCAGGCGGAGATGGTTTTGACGGCCGCGTCGGCGGTGGCGCCGACGACGCCGGCGGGGGAGTTGACGGCGAAGTAGACACCGGGGTCGAGGACGCAGGCGGAGATGATGGCCATGATGGCGACGAAGCTTTCGAGCAGCATGCTGCCGTAGGCGACGGGGAGGGCGTGGGATTCCTTGGCGATCATCTTGGGGGTGGTGCCGGAGGAGATGAGGGAGTGGAAGCCGCTGATGGCGCCGCAGGCGATGGTGATGAAGCAGAAGGGGAAGACATTGCCGGCGAAGACGGGGCCGGTGCCGTCGATGAACCGGGTGAGCGCGGGCATTTGGAGCTGGGGCTGGACGAAGAGGATGCCGACGCCGAGGAGGATGACGACGCCGAGTTTGACGAAGGTGCTGAGGTAGTCGCGGGGGGCGAGGAGGAGCCAGACGGGGAGGGCGGAGGCGGCGAAGCCGTAGACGATGACGCAGAGGGCGAGCGTGGTGCCGGAGAGGGTGAACCAGGGGGCGAAGTCCGGCGAGTGGGCGACCCATTCGCCGCCGAAGATGGAGGCGAGGACGAGGAGGAAGCCGACGACGGAGATTTCGAGGACTTTGCCGGGGCGGAGGTAGCGGAGGTAGAGGCCCATGAAGACCGCTATCGGCATGGTGGCGGCGATGGTGAAGGTGCCCCAGGGGGAGCCTTTGAGGGCGTTGACGACGACGAGGGCGACGACGGCGAGGAGGATGATCATGATGAGCAGGACGGTGACGAGGGCGGTGAGGCCGCCGACTTTACCTATCTCCTCGCGGCACATTTGGCCGAGGGATTTGCCGTCGCGACGCATGGAGCAGAAGAGGATGACGAAGTCCTGGACGCAGCCGCCGAGGACGGCGCCGATGATGATCCAGAGTGTACCGGGGAGGTAGCCGAACTGGGCGGCGAGGGTGGGGCCGACGAGGGGGCCGGGGCCGGCGATGGCGGCGAAGTGGTGGCCGAAGACGATCCATTTATTGGTGGGTTCGTAGTCGTGGCCGTTGCGGAGGCGTTCGGCGGGGGTGGCGCGGTTGTCATTGAGGGCCATGACGGTGGCGGCGATCCAGCTGGCGTAGACGCGGTAGGCGAATATGTAGATGCAGACGGAGGCGATGACCAGCCACATGGAGTTGACGGGTTCGCCGCGGTTGATGGCGATGCCGGCGAGGGCGAGGGCGCCGGTGATGCCGAATCCAGCTGAAATGAGATGTTTCATGGGGGTACGCGAATTCTGCATTGTACCGTGCGGGGGGTGGTTAGCGGGGTTGGGGGAAGGCGGTGATGGCGGAGCCGGCGTGTCTGGCTTGGAGGG
>JBIKOG010000120.1:0-22783 GCA_044358225.1 Bryobacteraceae bacterium
TTGCGACACCCTTGCCGTCTCATTCTTAACGAAATTACGGGCAGCACCGCAAGTGGTTTCTGCCCGTCATGACGGTCGCAGATCGTCGTTGACTTGGTGCCAGGCACCGGGTCGAGCTGCGTTGCGTTTGTACGAGGGTCTGGCTGCCCGGAGCCAGGCACCCATCGCGGGGCTACCCGTTAGGGCTGCTTGTCGCGGGAGCCGCTGCCTTCTTTGGACATGCGGGTCTTGGCGCCTTCGATCTTCTTCTGCACCTTGGTGATGTCCAGGCCGTCGCGTTCGGCGGCGCTGGAGCTCTGCCAGGCGCGGACCGACTTCTCCCACGCGGTGATGGCGTCCTTGTAACGGCCCATCTTCAGGTACACGTCACCCAAGTGATCCTGGATGGTCGAGTCTTTCGGTACCTTCTCCGTGGCGGCTTTCAGGGACGTTTCGGCTTCGGCGTACTTGCCGAGACGAAACTGCGCCCAGCCGAGGGAATCGAGGTAGGCTCCGTTGCCGGGCTCCTGTTCGAGGGCCTTCTGGATCATCTTCTCCGCTTCGGCCAGCTTCACGTTGCGGTCGGCAAACATGTAGCCCAGGTAGTTCAGCGCGGCGGCGTTGTTGGGGTTGCGCTCCAACACGCGGCGGAACTCCTTTTCGGCGTCGTCGAACTTCTTCTGGCGCTCCAACATGGACCCGCGGGAGAACCACACACTCTCGCGCTCTTCGTCGGTTTTGCTGAGCTTTTCCGCCGAATCGAGTGACTTGGTCATCTCGCCGTAGTTCTTCATGCGGTCGTGAAGCTGGGCGATCTGCAGGTGCGTTTCGCGATCGTTCTTGCCGTCGAGCATCGATTTCAGATCTTCGATGGCTTCCTTGCCGCGGCCCATTTCGACGAGCGAGGAGGCGCGGACGAGGCGGATCATGCGGTCGCCGGGGAACTTCTTCAAGGCCTCATCGGCTTCGGACACCGACTTCTGATACTCCTTGCCCTGCCGCCAGGATTCGATGATCTGGGCAGAGGCGCGGGTGGCGGCGTCCTTGTCGAGTTCGCCCACCTCCTTGAACGCACCGGCGGCTTCGCTGTACTGCGCGTTGTTGCGGTACAGCAGGCCGAGGCGCTCCATGAGACGGGCGCGGTTCTTTTTGCCTTCGGCGCTGGAGGAGCGCGTGGAGGCATCGGCCAGCACGTCTTTCAACGCGGTGATGGCTTCGGGAAGTTTGTCCTGGGCCTCGTAGAGGCTGACGGCGTTGTAACGGACTTCGAGGTTCGCCGGATCGGTTTCGGCCGCTTTTTTGTGGGCTTCCCACGCCTTGTCGACGTGGCCGAGCTGCATGTGGAGTTGCGAGATGCGGAGCCAGGAGGCGCCGTCCTTGGCTTCCTCTTTCACAATCTCTTCATAGACTGAAAGGGCGCTTTCGAAGTCCTCGGCCTGCATCAGGATGCCGGCGTATTCGCGGCGGAGTTCGTTGTTCTCCGGCTGCATTTCAACGGCGCGCTTCAGCGTCTGGGCGGCGAGCTTGAACTCGCGCATCTGCTCATAGGCCGCGGCGAGCTGGGTGAGTGTGCGGAGGTTGGGGCTCTTTTCGGCCACCTTCTTGAGGAGCTCGGCCGCTTTCGCCGTGTCGCCGACATCGGCGAGGACCATGGCGAGGCCGCTCAAGGCGTCGATGTTTTCGGTATCGGTTTTGAGGACTTCCTCGTAGGCCTTCTTGGCTTCCACCGAGTTCTGCGCCATCTTGTAGAGGCGGCCGAGCATGAGCCAGGCGTCGGTATCGGCGGGTTCGATTTCGGTGATCTTCTTATAGTGCTCGGTGGCCTGTTCGAGCATCTTCTGGTTCATGCCGCGCTGCTGGGGGTCGCCGATGAGGCGGGCGGAGATGCGGCCGAGGATGCGGCGGGCGGTGAGATCGTTGGGATTGGCCTTGAGGACGTCTTCGGACTCGCGGACGGCTTCGCGGAGACGGCCGGTCTGGATGTAGAGATCCGACAGCTCCTCGCCGAGGAAGCCGGCGTTGGGATCGTCCTTCATCGCCTTCTTATAGAAGTCGATGGCTTTGTTCAGGTATTCGGCGCGGTTGTTGTAGGTGGCGCCGAGGTCGGCATACAGATGGCCCATGGCGTAGTTGAAATACGCCGCCGATTTATCGGAAAGCACCTTCTTGTTAGCCGCGTCGGCGGCTTGACCGAACACCGGCGTGCAGACGGAACCAGCGGCCAAGAGCCCCGTTCCCAACCAGCGTCCTATGAGTTTCCGATCCATTCTGTTTCGTCCTTCTCTGTAGACCAAGTTCGGTTACAAGCGAATTTGCTTCTTAGTATACGATTCCTGGCGAGGGGGAACGGTTCCCTAAATCCCGAGGCAGTCTAAACTGGATAGCTGGCGATGCCTATTCCAGCCATTCTTGCCGTTGCCGGACCCACGGGGGCGGGGAAGTCTTCCCTGTCTCTGGCCCTTGCCGAACACTTTGGCGGGGAGGTTGTTAATTTTGATTCGGTCCAGGTGTATGCCGGGTTCGATATCGGTTCAGCGAAGCTGCCGCTGGCCGAGCAGCGGGGGATTCCGCACCATTTAGTGGACCTGTGCGCGCCGGAAGACCTGTTTACGGCGGGGGATTTTGTGGCGGAGGTGCGGGCGCTGTTGCCGGGGATTGCGCGGCGGGGGCGGCTACCGATTCTGTGCGGGGGGACGGGGTTTTATCTGCGGGCGTTGTTCCAGGGTCTGTCGCCGGGGCCGCAGCGGGATGACGAGTTGCGCGGACGGCTGCAGGCGCGGGAGGCGCGGCGGGCGGGGACGATCCGGCGGCTGCTGGGCCGATTGGACCCGGCGGCGGCGGCGCGGATTCATCCGAACGACATGAACAAATCGCTGCGCGCGCTGGAGGTGCGGCTGTTGGCGGGGCGGCCGGCGGAGGAACATTTCAGCGAGGCTGGGCTGGCGGGGTTGACCGGGTATAAGAAGTTGACGCTGGCGGTGGATCCGCCGCGGGAGGCGTTGTACGCGCAGTTGAACCGGCGGTGCGAGGAGATGTGGCGGGGCGGGTTGTTGGACGAGATTCAGTTCTTATTGGAAGAGGGCGTGAGCCCGGCGGCGAAGCCGTTCGAATCGTTGGGGTACAAGCAGGCGTTGCGATTCCTGACCGTGGCGGGGACGAGCGAGGCGGAGGCGTTGGAAGAGATGAGGGTCCGTACGCGGCAATATGCCAAGCGGCAGTGGACGTGGTTCCGCGCGGAGAAGGACATTGTTTGGGTGCCGGGGTTCGGATCGGAAACGGAAACGCAACACAAGGCGATCGAAATCGTTTCCGGGTTTTTGAAAAAAAGTTCTGAGTAAACGGAACATTTCCAGGGCTGAATCGTATAACCATTCAGAACGCGATGCGAACGAGTCCGCACCGCAAAAACAGACTGGCGCAATCTGAACCGCAAGGTACATCGAATGCGCGAGTCAAATCAAGAAAGTAACGGGAAGCGACCGCTTCCGACAGTTAAGGAGCCTGGAAACCCATGAAGAAGATGATTGTGTGTCTTGTTGCGGCCGTGTCCTTTGTTTGGGCCGGAGCGATGTCGTCGAATGTGACCCTGTTTCAGCCGTCCGAGCTGAACGGCGTCCAGCTGAAAGCCGGCACCTACAAGGTGGTTGTGGACGGTGACAAGCTCACCCTCCAGAACGGCAAAACGAAGGCCGAAGCGCCGGTGAAATCCGAACAGAACGCCGAAAAGTTCGGTGCGACGTCGATCCGTTACAGCAACGGCGACGGGAAGATGAAAATCACCGAAATCCGCATCGGCGGCACGACCACGAAGCTGCTGGTGAACTAAGTTTTCTGTCCCTCCGACTGGCCGGCCCTTTACCGAGGGGCCGGCTTTTTTTGTCTCGGGCCGGTGCGCGCTAAAATGGTGGCAATGCCCCGCTTGTTGTTCGCGGCGCTGTCGCTGCTTCTCCTCGCCCCTGCCGCGCGGGCCGACGCTACGGTTGCCCTCCCGCTCTTCAATTTGTCCGAAGATCGCTCGGTGGATTGGGTGGGCGAATCTGTAGCTGAAAATATCATCGAAGCGCTGCATGCCGAGGGGTTGGTGACGCTGGACCGGAACGACCGGGCGGAGGCGTGCCAGCGGCTGTCGTTGCGGGCGAACGCGAGTTTGTCGCGGGCGTCGGTGGTGAAGATCGCCGATGAGCTGGATGCGTCGCACGCGATCTTTGGTTCGTTCGAGATCAAAAAAAATGCAGCGGCGAAGCCGGCGATTAAGCTGTCGGTGCGGGTGCTGGATTTGAAGCAGGTGCGGCAATCGGAAGAGTTTGCGGCGGAGGGTTTGCTGGAGGATCTGGCGACGCTGCAGGGCGCGCTCGCGTGGAAGGTGCTGACGTCGATTGTGGCCAAGCCGGCGACGACGGAGGCCGACTTCCTGGCGCGGCGGCCGAACGTGCGGGTGGACGCAATGGAGAACTACACGCGGGGGCTGCTATCGAAAGACGAAAGCGCGCGGCACCGGTTCTTTACACAGGCAACGCGGCTGGAGCCGAAGTTTTCGCAGCCGGCGTTTCAGCTGGGTTTGTTGTATTGGGACAAGGAAGATTATCAGCACGCGGCGCAGTGGTTTCAGCGGGTGGGGGCGACGGACACGCACTACATGCAATCGATGTACTATGCGGGGATTTGCCGGCATTATTCGGCGGAGTACGCGGGGGCGGAGTCGGCATTCGCGGCTGTGGCCGAGAGCGTGCCGTTGAACGAAGTGTTCAGCAATCTGGGGGCGAGCCAGTTGCGGCTGGGGAAGTTGCCGCAGGCGATCGCGAATTTTGAAAAGGCGTTGGAGGGGGACCCGGCGGATCCGGACTACCACTTCAACCTGGGTTACGCGCTGTGGCATGCCAAGCGATTTGACGAGGCCGCCGAACGCTTTCGCGCTGTACTGGAGCGTATTCCCGATGACAAGGACTCGACGACCTTGCTGGGTTTTTGTTTGAAGCGAGAGGCGCCGCGGGCGGGAGATCCCAAACAGGAAGGACTTGAGCGCGTAAAGGAGGAGTACGAAGAGACCGTGTTCCGCCAGCTGAAGTCGATGATTGAAAAGAAGTGATTCGTTTATTTTGTGTGCTCGTTATAGGCGTTGTTGCCGTTGCGCAGACGCCGGCTCCGGCTCCTCCTTCCGCTTCGGCCCCCGCCCCGGCTCCCGCGAAACCGCAGCAGCGGATGGGGACGACGGCGATGCGGAATGAGAATGTCGCGGTCTACCTGATCGATACGAACGCGGCGAAAGAGGCGGCGATCCGGGCCGGGAGTCAGGTGGCGCTGGTGACGGAGGCGACGGTGGAGGCGAACCATTTCGCGGCGGACCAGGGGCGTCCGACGGTGGGCGGCTTCACGTTCAACCCGCCGGCGCGGCCGAATGGCTGGCATGGGGAGCTCTACTATCGCCACCAGAACAGCGTGTTCAATGCGCGCACGTTCTTCCAGGTGGGCGGGGTGCAGCCGGGGCGGCAGAATGCCTTTGGCGGGCGGGCGACGGGGGGGCTGGGGAAGGCCGGATTTGTGACGGTGAACCTGGGCGAGCGGAAGGTGCGCGGGATGGTGAATGGGAACGTGCTGGTGCCGTTGGTGTCGGAACGGACGTCGACTTCGCCGGACCCGGCGGTGCGGGCGGTGGTGGAGCGCTATTTCCAGGCGTACCCGGCGATTGCGCCGAACCGGACCGATTTCGACATGCGGGCGTTGAACACGAATGCGCCGCAGCGGATTGACGATTCCGATTTCAACGTGCGGTACGACACCTTGGTGAAGGCGAAGAACAAAGTGGGCGTGTTCTATTCGGTGAATCACCAGAACATCGATGCGTTCCAGTTGGTGGCTGGGCAGAATCCGGACACCGACCTGAAGACGCAGACGGTGCGGACGACGTTGACGCGGGGTGCGCTGCAGTTGACGGCGCAGTTCCAGCGGACGTATTCGTTGTTGGTTTCCGAGCCGAACGCGGTGGGGCCGCGGGTGCGGTTCGGGTATCAGATTGAAGAGCTGGGGCCGGAGTCGGGATTCCCGGTGGACCGGGCGCAGAACACATTCCGGTATGGGTTCGGGTATACGAAGGCGCTGGGCGGCGGGCGGCACCAGGTGTCGGCGGGCGGGGATTATCAACGGCTGCAGCTGAACGGGATTGAGGCGACCAATATTCGCGGGATGTTCCAGTTCCAGAACAATTTCGGGCGTACGGCGATTGAGAATTTCCGGTTCGGCACGCCGTCCACGTATGAAGTTGTGATTGGCGATATGGCGCGCGGGTTCCGGCAGACGGCGGGGAATTTGTATATCGCCGATCGGATCAAGGTGAGCTCGACGCTGCAGGTCTACATCGGGCTTCGATATAGTCCCGAGGGCAGCCCGTACGAGGTGTCCAACCGCGGGCAGGTACCGTATCCGTGCGACTGCAATAACTTTGCGCCGCGCGTTTCGCTGGCGTGGCGGGCGCCGAAGAACTGGACGGCGCGGGCGATGTATGCGCTGAGTTACGCGCCGATTCCGCCTGTGAGTTATCAGCAGGTGCGGGCGAACGAGCCGTACGCCACCTACTACACGGTGAACAATCCGGACCTGCTGAATCCGTTGCGGGATGTGCGGACGTCGGCCGCGGCGGCGCAGTCTGCTGTGGTGGTGTTGCCGCGGGATTTGAAGACGCCGTACGCGCACCTGTATTCGCTGGTATTCGAGCGGCAGACGGCGGCGCGCGGGATGTTGCGATTCGGCTATACGGGGAGCCGCTCGATGAAGCTGTTGACCGGCGTGGTGTTGAACCGGGCTGTGCCGATGGCGCAGTTTGCGTATACGACGGCGACGATCAACGACCGGCGGCCGGATCCTTCGATCGGCGAGATGCGCATCGTGCAGAACAACGGGATCGCCTACTACGACGGGGCGCAGGTGAGCTACGACTTTCCGTACAAGAAGGGCCTGAACTCGAACGTGTCGTATACGTTCGGCAAGGCGATTGATACGGGCGTGGACTACACGTCGACGGCGGCCAACCGGGATATGAACAACGGCCGGGCGCAGTATCAGTACAACCAGATCGGGGACCGGAAGGGGCTTTCGAATTTTGACGCGACGCACGCGGTGGCGCTGCGGTGGCTCTACGACATTCCGTGGCACGGGCTGCAGTTGTCGGGCGTTTCGACGTTCCGCACGGGGACGCCGTTTACGCTGTTCATCGGGTCCGATTCGCCGGGATTCGGGAACGTGGACGGGTCCGGCGGGGACCGGCCGAACATTGTGGACCCTTCGATCCTGGGGATGACGATCAGTCATCCGGACACGGCGCCGTTGATTCTGGCGCGGAGTAAGTTCAGCTACCTGACGCCGCCGGTGCAGGCCGGGAGCCTGGGGCGGAATGTGATGCGGAAGAGCAAGATTGCCAATTGGAACCTGGCGCTGCAGAAATCCTGGCGGTTGCCGGTGGCGCGCGAGACGACGTTACAACTGCGCGGCGAAGCATATAATGGCTTCAATACTCCCCAGTTCGATGAACCGCAGCGAAATCTGACTTCGCCCGCTTTCGGAAAAATCACAAATACTTTGAACGATGGGAGGGTTTTTCAACTTGGTTTACGCGTTATCCTTTAAGGCAGTGTGTCATCGGACAACTGAGCCTGGGAGATACCCCATCCTGACGTATAATCGGAAAGTTCATGCTGGAAGCATTCGGTCTATCTGACCCGGGTTGCGTGCGGCCCAACAACGAGGATTACTATCTCCTCGCGCCCTCGCTCGGTCTATTTTTGGTGGCGGACGGAATGGGCGGAGCCCAGGCGGGGGAACATGCTTCGCAGCTTGCCTCGGAGACGGTAGGGGAGGTCGTTTGGCGTTCCAGCGATCTGACCACGCCGGAGATTTTGATCAACGCCTTGGAAGAAGCGAACCGGCGCGTGTTGAACGCGGCGAGCGCGGATACGAAATTGGAAGGTATGGGCACGACGCTGACGGCGGTGTTGGACACCGGGTCGCAGGCCTATATTGCCAGCGTGGGCGACAGCCGGGCCTACATCTACCATCAGGGGCAGTTGCTGATCATTACCGAGGATCAGACCTGGGTGCAGGAAGTGGGCAAGAAGCTGGGGATTGAAGAAGCGCAGTTGAAGACGCACCCGATGCGGCACGTGTTGACGATGGCGATCGGGGTGAGCGATCAATTGCGAATCAACTCCTACGTGGTTGAACTGAGCGAAGGAATGCAGTTTTTACTTTGCAGCGATGGATTACACGGTGTTGTCGGCGACGATGGCATTGCGGAAATCTTCGCGAACGAAGATAATCTGGAAGTGAAGGGCAAGAAGCTGATCGAGCGTGCTCGCGGCGCTGGCGGTCCGGACAACATTACCGCCGTGCTTTTGCGGGTCGTTGCGAACCAACCGGAGATGGTCGAACAGACACAGTAGTTCATGCAATTTCGGCGTCGTGCCGTTGCCTTCCTGCTATCGGTAGGCATTGCGGCCCAAGTCGCCTACCCCGCTCCGCCGGTACCCGCGGACGGAGGGCCAGCTCAAACCGAACCCGCTCCCGCGATTTTGCGCATCCGTGTGTTGGAGGGGGAAGGTTCGATTCACACGGCCGGGACGCGGGCAAGCCAGGCGATTGTAATTTTGGTTGCCGACGAGGCGGGGCGGCCGGTGGAGGGCGCGTCAGTATCTGTACGGCTTCCCGACGATGGGGCGACGGGGGCGTTCGCCAACGGGATGCGGACCGACATCGCGGTGACGGGGCCGGATGGGCGCGTGGCGATTCGCGGCGTGCAGTGGGCGCGGGTGGCCGGGCCGGTGCAGTTGCGGATTACGGCGAGCAAGGGTGAGGCGCGGGCGGGGATCTTATCGACGCAGTATGTGACCGAACCGGCGGGCGGAGCGGGGAGGCGAGCGAACCCGGACCCGGTGAAGGCGACGACGCGGCCACCAGCGAGGGTGGAGCCTCCGTCGCGATCGAAGTGGATCATGCTGGCCGCGTTGATTGGCGGGGCCGCGGCAGGCGGCGTGGCGGCCGCGGCGCGGGGCGGACGGACGGCACCCGGGGCGCCGCCCGCGGTGGTAGCGCCGACGGCGACGATTGGCGCGCCGGTGATTACGGTGGGCCGGCCATGAGAGTGCTTTTACTGCTATTGCCGGTGTTGTTATCGGCGCAGAGCGCGTTGGAGGCGCCGGTGTTGGCGCAGGTGTTGGACGACGAGGGATTCCTGACGCCGGTCCATGGTTTGGCGGGGAATTTTGTTGCTGGCCGGCGTGCGCCGGGGCCGGCGCTGTTGGCCTATTCCAACGACGGCGAGATTGAGTGGCGGCTGGAGCCGGGCCGCCTGATTGCAATTCGTGACGGGGCGATGGCCACCGTACCCACCACCGCGACGCGCGCGATTTTCCGCGGCGACCGCGCGGTGTTACCCGAGTCCAACGAGACGTGGCGTCTCGCTGGAGATACGTTCGTTTATTCCTCCGATGAGCCTCTGGCGCAGCTTGCCGGCCGTGTCATTACATGGCGCGACGGCAAGCTGCGCATTTTTCAGAGAGACGGCGCGGAGGAGGAAGTGGACTGTCCCCAGGAGCCTGACAGGATGACGGCGGCAGCCGCCAACTGGGCTCATGTTTCGATTGCCGGGCGGGCGCATCTGCTACGTCTGACGCCGGGCAAGGTGGAGCTGTTTGTGTTGCCGCGGCGAGGACGCCCATGAGGCTGCTGCTCCCGTTCCTGCTTGCGGTTCCGCTGCTGGCGCAGGTGCAGGTGTTTACGCCGCAGGGGGACCCGCTGGGGCCGAGCGTGAACCTGGGGAGCGCGGCGGCGCGGGACTCGACGGATTTCCGCTTCCGGGCGGTGAACACCGGGGCGGAGTCTGTGGCGTTGCAAACGATTGCGGTGAATGGTTCGGGGTTCTCATTGGCCTCGCCGTTTTTGCCGGTGACACTGGGAGCGGGGCAGGCGTACGAGTTTTCGATCCGCTTTTCGCCGACGGGGGAGGGGTCCTATAGCGCGGGCCTGACGGTGAACTCCTTTACCTCTCTACTGCGGGCGACGGCGGTGGCCGGGCCGTCGCTGTTCCTGACGCTGGGGGAGCAGACGACGGAGTTGACGGCGTCGAGCTTGCAGGTGAATGTGGCGGTGGGGCAGTCTCTGACGGTGGCTTTTTCGCTGGGGAATCCGAATCCGGCGCCGATCGTTTTGAATGATATTTCGATCACCGGTGCGGGTTTCTCGGTGCTGGCGCCGGCCGTACCATTGACGATCAATCCGGGCGATTCGGTGCCGATTCCGGTGCGGATCACGGCGGGGGCCGAGGGGGAGACGAGCGGGCTGTTGGTGATCGGGCCGCGGCGGTTCAGTATTATTGCTTCCGTGTTCCGGCCGCAGTTAGCGGCGCCGCAGATTGTGCTGGGGAACGTGTTGCCGCGGAACGGGCAGCAGTTGAAGATCCGGTTGCTGTTGGACCAGCCGGCGCTGGGGCCGGGATCGGGAACGCTGCGGGCGACGTTTACGGGGGCGACGGAAGACGCTGCGATTGTGTTTCCGAATGGCACGCGGGAGGTGCAATTCGACGTGGCGGCCGGGAGCCGGGAGGCGACGTTTGACGGAGCCGCTGAGACGGTGTTGCAGACGGGGACGACGGTGGGGACGCTGCGTCTGGACGCTATTGCGGAGACGGGGACGACGACCTGGACCTACCGGTTCGACCGGGGGGCGGTGGTGGTGGATGAGGCGGTGGCGCGGCGGAATGGATCGAACCTGGAGATTGACATTACGGGGTTCGACAATACGCGGGAGGTGGGGTCGCTGAACTTCCGGTTCTTTGACCGGGCGGGGGCGCCGCTGGGCGGGGTGATCACGGCGACGGCGGGGGGGCAGTTCGGGGAGTACTTCGCGCAGAGTAGTCTGGGCGGGGTGTTCAAACTCCGGGCGGTGTTTCCGGTGACGGGCGATGCGACAATAGTGGGTTCGGTGCTGATCGAGATCGCCAACCGGGTTGGACGGACAGATTTGCAGCGCCTTAGTTTCCCATGATTTCTGTGCCTGTGGCCCTCACTGTCGCCGGCTCTGATCCCAGCGGCGGCGCGGGGATTCAGGCCGATTTGAAGACCTTTCACCAGTTTCGCGTGTATGGCGAGGCGGTGATCACGCTGATTACCGTGCAGAATACGCGGACGGTGAGCCGAGTGGAACTGCTGTCGCCGGAGTTGATCCGGGAACAGATTGAAGCCGTGCTGACCGACATTCCGCCGGGGGCGGTGAAGACGGGGGCGCTGGGGACGGCGGGGATTATTGAGGCTGTTGCCGCGGCGTTGCGGGGGGCGCGGCTGGTGGTGGACCCGGTGATGATCAGCAAGCACGGGGCGGCGCTGATTGCGGCGGAGGCGGCGGAGGCGCTGCGGGTTACCTTGTTTCCGCAGGCGTATCTGGTGACGCCGAATCTGCATGAGGCGGCGGCGCTGACTGGGTTGGTGGTGGAGACGGAAGAGCAGATGGTGGTGGCGGGGCGGAGGTTGTTGGAACTGGGGCCGGGGGCGGTGCTGGTAAAGGGCGGGCATTTGGCCGGGCGGGCGAGCGATGTGCTGGTGACCGATACCGGTGTGGACTGGTTCCACAGTGAACGAACCGACACGCCGCACACGCACGGGACGGGTTGCACGTATTCGGCGGCGATCACGGCGTTACTGGCGCGGGGCATGGAATTAAAAGAGGCGGTGGGGCAGGCGAAGGGGTTTATTACGGCGGCGATTGTTTCCAATCCCGGGTTAGGGCATGGGAATGGGCCGGTGAATCACTTCGCGGACTATCCGGACGGTGCCGGATAGTCCGCGAATAGAGGTTAGTACTTAGGAACGGACGGATCGACTTTGTCCGACCAGGCGAGGATGCCGCCGGTCATGTTCCGCACCTTGGAGAAGCCGCTGGCGCGGAGCAGATCGCAGGCCTTGGCCGAGCGGCCACCCATTTTGCAGTGGATGACGATGTCGGCTTCCTTATCGAGTTCGGCCAGCCGGCGCGGCAGTTCGCCGAGCGGCATGAGCTGGGCCTTATCGATCTTGCAGATCTGATACTCGTGCACTTCGCGCACGTCGATGAGGGTGAAATCGGCGCTCGCGTCGATGAGCTGTTTGACTTCCTGCGGAGTGATGTCTGTAGACGAAACGGGTGCGGGCAAAGGAGCCTCCTCGTGCGGAACGCCGCAGAATTGCTGGTAATCGATGAGTTCTTTGATGACGGTGCACTTGCCTTGGCATTCGGGATTCCGGCGGATTTTGAGTTCGCGGAACTTCATGGACAGAGCATCGTAGAGCATGAGCCGACCCTGCAGGGGCTGGCCCGCGCCAAGGATGAGCTTGATGACTTCGGTGGCCTGGATGAGGCCAACAACGCCGGGGAGAATGCCAAGCACGCCGCCTTCGGCGCAGCTGGGGACCAGACCCGGGGGTGGCGGTTCGGGGTACAGGCAGCGGTAGCAGGGGCCGTCGTCCTTGCAGAAAACGGTGGCCTGGCCTTCGAAGCGGAAGATGCTGGCGTAGACGTTGGGGATGCCGAGAAGCACACAGGCGTCATTGACCAGGAAGCGGGTGGGGAAGTTGTCGGTGCCGTCGGCGACGATGTCGTATTCCTTGAGAATATCGAGCGCGTTGGCGGAGGTGAGGGGCACCTCGTACTTGACGATTTCGATGAGAGGATTGATGTCCTTCATCGACTCTTCGGCGGAGTCCACCTTCTTCTTGCCGACGTCCTTGGTGCCGTGAATGACCTGGCGCTGGAGGTTGGAGACGTCGACGGTGTCGAAGTCGACCAGGCCCAGTTTGCCCACGCCGGCGGCGGCCAGGTACATGGCCACGGGGGCGCCGAGGCCGCCGGTGCCGATAAGCAGCACCTTGGCGTTTTTGAGCTTCAACTGCCCTTCCACGCCCACTTCGGGCATAATGAGGTGCCGGCTATACCGGCCGATTTCTTCGTTTGTCAGCGACGTGGCGGCCATACAGCTTACTTTCCGCCCGCGATCTTTCCGCCAGCAATCGAGGGAACGATGGAGATGGTGTCGGTGGCGGCGACGGCGGTCTTGTCCTTTTCGAGGAACCGGATGTCTTCGTCGTTGACGTAGACGTTGACGAAGCTGCGGAGCTTGCCTTCGTCGTTGAAGAGGTTCTTCTTCATGTCCGGGTAGGCGGCGGTGAGGGCGGCAAGCACTTCTCCGACGGTGGCACCGTCGACGTCGACGGAGTCCTTCTTTTCGGCGAACTGGCGCAGGGGCGTCGGGATCAAAATCTTAGGCATGGGGGTATTCTAGTTCCTCTTTGGCTGCTTCGGTCTGCTCCATGTTGGGCAGCCAGCTGTTGGCGTGGTGAAATTGGCCTTTCTGGATCGATAAGACAACAAACGAATACCAGGGGCAGGAGTTTTCCAGATCGGTTTTGGAGAAGTAGGCGTCGCAGTCCGGGTGGCTGTGGAAGATGCCGATCAGGTCCATCCCGTTTTTGCGGGCTTCGCGTTCGGCGAACAGCAGGTCTTCCGGGCGCAGTTCGTAGCGTTCGCGCTGGGCGCCGGGGTAGGCGTTTTCCAGCGGAAGCGCCACGCGCACCGTTTTCGTATCCCCATCGATGGGGCCGAGCATCGCGCCGCAACACTCGTTGGGGTAGGTCTTCTGCGCGTGCTCCACCATCAACTGCCAGGCTTCTTGTTCTATCTTGATCATTCGTTCCAGAACGGCTCGCTCATGTATTTGGATGCACCATCGCAGAGAACGGTCACAATCACCGCTTCGCGACCTTCCTTGGCGAGCTGCTTTCCTAATTCCAAAGCGGCGTGGACGTTGGCGCCGGCGCTGATGCCGACCAGCAGTCCTTCTTCGCGCGCCAGCCGAAGCACCATTTTATAGGCGTCTTCGGTTTCGATTCCGATGTTGCCGTCGGCCAGCGTTTCGTCGTAGATAGCCGGGACGATGGCGGTGGGCATGTGCTTCAGGCCTTCCAGGCCGTGGAAGCTGGTGGCCGGTTGGGCGCTGAGGCAGGTGACGTTATTGCCGTCCTGCTTCAGGCGGCGGGTGGTGCCCATGAAGGTTCCGCTGGTGCCGAGCGCGGCCAGGAAATGGGTGATGCGGCCGTTGGTCTGTTCCAGAAGTTCGAGGCCGGTGGTATTGAAATGGGCCTGCCAGTTGGCGGGGTTGGAATACTGATCGGGGTAGAAGTACTTGTCCGGATCTTCGGCGTAGATGGCTTTGCAGCGGCGGATGGCGCCGTCGGAGCCTTCGCCGCCATCGGTGAGGATCAACTCGGCGCCGTAGGCGCGGAGGATGCTCTTGCGTTCGGGGCTGGCGTTCATGGGCAGGCAGAGCTTGACGCGATAGCCGCGGGAGGCGGCCACCATGGCGTAGGCGATGCCGGTGTTGCCGCTGGTGGAGTCGAGAATGATCTTGTCCGGGGTGAGGCGGCCGTCGGCCTCGCCCACGTTGATCATGTTGAGCGCGGGGCGATCTTTGACGCTGCCGCCGGGGTTGAAATACTCCGCTTTGGCGTAGATTTCGATGCCGGGAAGGCCTTCGGCGATCCGCTCCAGCCGGAACAACGGCGTGTTGCCGATGGACGCGAGCAGATTTCCCGCGGGAGGCGGAATGCGCCGCTCCACCGCGTTGGCCATTGCACTCATCCCCTTAGGCTAACAATCTCCCTAATCCCGGTCAACAATAGGCTGTTTCGATGCGATGAGAACATTTGCGCGGGTTTTGCGCCTTCCTGTACAGGTGGCGTGTTGTGTCCATAGAACCTCAAATTGCGTCTGGAAAAGTGACGATGTTGCTGCGGCAATGGCGATCCGGGGACGAGTCCGTCCTGGATGAGCTGACGCCGCTGGTCTATTCCGAACTGCGGATTCTGGCGCGTTCGCGGCTGGCGAATGAGCGGCGGGCGGGGATCAGCCCGACGGAACTGGTGCACGAGGCGTTTCTGCGGCTGGTGCGGCAGGACCAGCCGGAGTGGGCCAGCCGGACGCATTTTTACTACATCGCAGCGCGGCTGATGCGGCAGATTCTGGTGGATTTTGTGCGGGAGACGCACGCGCAGAAGCGGGGCGGGGAAGTGGCGGCGCTGTCGTTGGACGACGCGATGAACGTGGCCGAGCGGCGCGACCCGAGCGTGCTGCAGATCCACGACGCTTTGAACGCGCTGGCGGAGATGGACCCGCGGAAGGCGCGGGTTCTGGAGATGCGCTATTTTGGTGGCCTGACGGCGGAAGAGATCGCGCATGTAGAGAATATGAGTCCCGTCACAGTGACTCGCGATGTCCGCGCCGCCACCGCCTGGTTGCGCGCGTGGCTGACGTCTCCGGAGCCGGCATGAACGCGCAGGAATGGCAGTTTGCCGAATCCCTGTTCCACGCCGCGCTGGATTTACCGGTGGACGCGCGCGCCAATTGGGTGGTGGCGGCCTGTCCGGGGGATCCGCGGCTGGCCGAGGCGGTGCTGCGGATGCTGGAGGCCGACGCGCATCCCGGCGATGAGATCCGGCAGGCGGTGCGGTCCGCCGTGAAGCAGTGGCTGACGAAATAGTCTAACGCTGGGGGCGCGGTTCGGGCATCTGTCCAGAGCGATGCGCCTTTTTCTACTGCTGCTCTCCTCCTTTTCCCTGTTGGCCGCCGACGCCGGCTGGACTCAGTTCCGTGGTCCGGAACGATCGGGGGCGGCGCCGGGCGCGCCGTGGCCGGAGAACTTCAAGGGCCTGCAGCAGAGCTGGCAGGTGAAGTTGGACAAGGGCTACCCGGGGCCGATCGTGGATGCGGCGCGGGTGTACGTGGCCGAGACGGCGACGGCGGAGACCGAGATTGTGCGGGCGCTGGACCGGAAGACGGGCAAGGAGTTGTGGCGCGCGTCGTGGCCGGGGAAGCACTCCGTGCCGTTTTTCGCGAAGAAGAATGGCGACTGGATTCGGGCCACGCCGGCCTTCGATGGGCAGACGCTGTACGTGGCCGGGATGGAAGAAGTCCTGGTGGCGCTGGACGCGGTGACGGGAAAAGAGAAGTGGCGCGTGGATTTCCCGAAGCAGTTCAAAGTAGCCAAGCCCGACTTCGGGTTTTCGAGTTCCCCGTTGCTCGACGGCGATTCGCTGATCGTGCAGGCGGCCAACTCGGTGATCCGGCTGAACAAGAAGACGGGAGCGGTGGAGTGGCGGGTGCTGGCGCGTGAGGCGGACATCATGGACAGCGGCGCGTTTTCATCTCCGGCGATGGCGACATTGAACGGGCGGCGGCAGTTGTTGATTCAGTCGCGGACGAACCTCTTCGGCCTGGATCCGGCCACGGGCGCGGTGCTGTGGTCGCAAGAAGTTCCGCACTACCGGGGGATGAATATCCTGATGCCAACGGCTTGGGGGAACAAAGTCTTCACCAGTTCGTATCGCATGGATTCGTACATGTTTGAAATCTCGGCGAATGGCGCGAAGCTCGAGTCCAAAGAGGTTTGGCGCAACAAGGCGAAGGGCTATATGTCGACGCCGATCGTGCTGGACGGCTACGCCTATCTGCACCTGGCCAATCAGCGGTTCACCTGCATCGACCTGCGCAACGGGGAGACGAAGTGGACCACTGAGCCCTACGGGCAATACTGGTCGATGGCGGTGCGTGACGGGAAGATCCTGGCGCTGGACGAACGCGGGCAGCTGCTGCTGATCAAGGCTAGCCCGGAGAAGTTTGAACTGTTGGACACGAAGGAGATCAGCAACTCTCCCACCTGGGCTCACATCGCGGTAGCCGGCAACGAGCTGTTCATTCGCGAACTGAACGCCGTGACGGCCTACCGCTGGTAGCTGTTATCGCAGCCGAATGGTGAAGGGTTGTGACGTCCCGACGGAGTTGGTTACGGTGACCACGACCGAGTCGATATCGGTGAGCGGCCCGTTGACGTTGAAGGGTTGGGTGAGACGGAACTGGCCGCCGAAGGGGACCGACGCCGGGCTCTGGTAGTAGGCCGCGAAGGTGGCGGCCACATT
Source organism: Bryobacteraceae bacterium (assembly GCA_044358225.1). Classification (GTDB taxonomy): domain Bacteria; phylum Acidobacteriota; class Terriglobia; order Bryobacterales; family Bryobacteraceae. The sequence continues at coordinate 16,962 of JBIKOG010000120.1, forward strand.
GACCGGCACGTCGGTGGTGGCGAGCGATGAGCCCGCTGTCGGCGTGAGCCGGAAGGTGGCCGAGACGATCTCGCGGGTGTTGCTGAAGCCATCGATCAGCAGGGTGAACGAGGTGGCGCTGAGCTGCGCGGTGCCGGCGGTGATGACCGGGGCGCTGCGCGTGATGGGCACGATGGCGTCCGGCACCGGCGTCGCCGATTCGGGCGAGGTGGTGATGCGGATGCGGATGGTGCCGGCGACGGTGCCGGAGAGCAGGCGGAGCGGCGTGACCGGGAATGTGCCCGCGGTCTGGCCGGGCGGGATGACGAAGGTGACGGTGCGGCCGCCGCTGGAGAACTGCACGGAGGGGTCGTCGGCGTTATTGATGGCGTTGGGTTCGAAGATGAGCGTCAACGTGCCGGTGACGGGGACCGGGAAGGGCTGGGCCAACTGGATGGTGATGTTGGTCTGGGTACCCGGGGGGAGGGCCTGCGGCAGGCCGGGGAGCACCAGGGGCGGCACGGGCGGCAACTGGATGTTGATGGCCAGTTGGCGGGTGGCGGCGGTGTTGGCGGCGTCGGTGATGCGGACGGTGAACGTACTGGTTCCGGCGGCGGTGGGGGTGCCGGTGATGGCGCCATCGGGGGCGAGCGTGAGGCCGGCGGGGAGAGTGCCCTGCGACAGCGACCACGTACCGAGCGGGGCCACGCCACCGGCGGCGGCCACGGCGGCGGAGTAGGCGGTGCCGACGGCGCCCGAGGGCAGCGCGGTGGTGGTGACCGTTAACGGCGCGACCACGCGGAGGGCGGACGATTGCACGGTGGTGTTGCCGAGCCCGTCGGTGGCCTGGACGGTGAAGGCGAAGTTACCGGGGCCGGTGGGGGTGCCGGTGATGACGCCGTTGGCGAACGTGAGGCCGGCGGGCAGCGCGCCGCCGGTGAGGGCGAGCGTGACCGGCGGTTTGCCGCCGCGCGTCGAGTAGGTGAAATTGAACGGCTGGCCGGTGAGGAGCGGCGTGTCGGCCGGGGTATTGGTGATCGTGACCGGGTCCCAGATGGTGAGGGAGAAGGCCGCGGTGGCGGTCAACTGCTGCGGGTCCTGAACGGTGACGGAGAAGTTGAACGTGCCGGCGGTGGTGGGTGTGCCGGAGAGGTCGCCATTGTTGAAGGCGAGGCCCGGGGGCGTTGTGCCGGAGACGCTCCAGGTGTAGGGCTGGCGGCCGCCGGTGGCTCCGAAGGAGAGGCTGTACGGCTTGCCGGTGGTGCCTTCGGCGAGCGGCGGCTGGGTGGTGATAACCAGATTGCCGGTGATCGAGAGCGAGTAGCCGCGGCTGGCTTTATCGCCGAGGGAATCGGTGACCTGGACGGTGAAGGAGAACGTGCCGCCCTGGGAGGGCGTGCCGCTGAGGACGCCGGAGGAGTTGGAACTGGTGCCGGGCGGGGTGTTGCCGGTGATGGCGAACGAGTAGGGCGCCTTGCCGCCGGTGGCGCCGAACTGCAGCGTGAGGGGCTGGCCGACCTGTGTGGTGGGCGCGATGGACGACGGGGTGACGACGAGCGGCACCAGCGCGGGTTCAATGACTACGGTGTATTGATTGCCGGCGACACGTCCCTGCGAATCGGTGGCGTTGACGGTGAACCGGAAGGTGCCTTCCTGCGTGGGGGTGCCGGAGAGGGTGCCGGCGTTGAGCGTGAGGCCGGTGGGCGGGGCGCCCTGGACAATGGCGAAGCTGTAGCCGGGGGTGCCGCCGGTGGCGCTGAAGCCGGCCGAGTAGGCCTGGTTGACGCGACCGTTGGGGATGGCGGTGGGGCTGATGTTGAGCGACGGCGGGGGCGGCACGGCGACGGTGAACGGCAGCGTGCGGCGGGCGACGCGGCCGCGCGAATCGGTGACGGCGACGGTCTGCGGGTAGGGGCCTTCGGCGACGCTGGTGGTGCCGGTGATCTGGCCGGTGGAGGGGTTCAACTGCAGGCCGGTGGGCAGGGTGGAGTTGACCAGCGACCAGGTGAACGGGGCGCGTCCGCCGAGAGCGGTGAGCGTGGCGGTATAGCTGCGGCCCTGCACGGTTTCGCCGAGGGAGAGCGTGGTGATCGACAGCGTCTGGACGACGAGGAGCGAGAGGGCTTTGGTGACGCGGGTGCCGGCGGCGTTGACGAGTTGCACGGTGAACGGGTAGGTGCCGTGCTGCGTGGGCGTGCCGGAGAGGACGCCGGTGGTGGCGAGCGAGACGCCCGGGGGTAGTGCGCCGGTGAGCAGGGTCCAGGAGAGGCCGGAGGCGCCGCCGCCGGTGGCGGTGAGCGTGGTGGTGTAGGCTTCGAGTTCGGTGGCGTCGGGCAGGGCGGCGGTGGCGATGGCGAGCGGGTCGAGCACGGTGAGCGTGAGCGTGCGTGTGGCCACTTGCTGTTGCGGGGTGGCGACGGTGACGTCGAATGTGGCGGTGCCGACGGTGGTGGGCGTGCCGGAGATCACGCCGTTGTTGGCAAGCGTCAGGCCGGCCGGGAGGGCGCCGGCGGTGAGTTGGAACAGGGCGATGCCGAGGGCGCCGGTGGCGGTGAGCTGCTGGCTGTAGGCGGTGTTGATGGTGCCGTTGGGTAGTGAGGCCGGGGTGATTGCCAAGGTGTTGGCAATGGTGAGCGTGTAGGCTTGCGAGCCGAGTTGGGTGAGCGAGTCCGTGGCGGTGACGGTGAAGTTAAACGCGCCGCTGGCGGTGGGTGTGCCGGCGAGAATCCCGGTGGAGGGGGCGAGTGTGACGCCTGCGGGTAAAGCTCCGGCAGTGACTGCCCAGGCGATGGCGCCGGTGCCGCCGGTGGCAGAGAGCTGCTGGCTGTAGGCGGTGTTGATGGTGCCGTTGGGGAGCGAGTTTGGCGTAATGGCGAGAACGCCGTTGATGGTCAACGAATAGGCGCGGGTGCCGATTTGAGTGAGCGAGTCAGTGGCGGTGACAGTGAAATTGAACGCACCGCTGGCGGTGGGGGTGCCGGCGAGAATCCCGGTGGAGGGCGCGAGTGTGACACCCGCGGGTAAAGCCCCGGCGGTGACGGCCCAACCGATGGCGCCCGTTCCGCCGGTGGCGGTGAGCTGCTGCGAATAAGCGGAGTTGATGGTGCCGTTGGGGAGTGAGGTTGGTGTAATGGCGAGCGTGTTCAGGACCGTCAGCGTATAGGCGCGCGAGCCCGTCTGGTTGAACGAGTCGGTGGCCGTGACGGTGAAATTAAACGTGCCACCGGTGGTGGGGATCCCGGAGAGAATCCCGTTAGCCGCGCCGAGCGTGAGCCCGCCGGGAAGCGCGCCTGCGGTCACAGCCCAACTGGTTCCGCCGGAACCTCCGGATGCGGTGAGCACCTGGCTATAGTTCGCGCCGACGGTGCCGTTGGGAACGGTGGCCGGGTTGATCGTCAGGAAGTTCAACACCTGCATGGTGTAGTTCTGCGTGACTAGCGCAAAGCCCGCATCGACAGCCTGCACGGTGAAGCTGAACGGGCCAGTCGCATTCGGGGTGCCGCTGAGGACACCGGTGGCCGGATTCAACGTGACGCCGGGGGGCGGCCCGCCCGCCACAATGCTCCACACAACGCCGCCGTAGTTGTTCGCCGGCAAGAACGTCACCGAGTACGGCGAACTCAGCACGCCATTCGGCACGGTCACGGGCGTGAACGACAGCCCGCCCACGATGGTGATCTGTTGCGCCTGCGTGGCGGTGCGTCCCTCGCCATCGCTGACTTCCGCCGTGAAATTGTAGACGCCGGGAACCACCGGGACGCCGACAATACCGCCGGACGACGAACTGATATACAGCAGCGGCGGCAGATCGCCGGCGATGATCCGTGTACTATTAGCTTCCAGCCCCGTGGAAAAGACAGCGGAGTACGAATTCAGGACGACTCCGTTCGCCAGCGGGACGGCGTTCGAGATGGAGAAGCCGCTTCCGGGGCTGATGGAGTAGGAGCGTTCTGTGGTGCGTCCGGCGGCGTCGGTAACGAGAATCGAAAAATTCGCCGTGGCACCGGTTGACGGTGTTCCCGATATGACTCCGGCGGGCGACAGGGTAACGCCGGCCGGCAAGGCACCGCTGGCAAGCGTGAACGTGTACGGCGCCAACCCAAGTGTGGCGCCCAGCGCGATGGAGAACGGCGCGTTGATGGTCGCCACGGGAAAGTCGGCATTCAGCGTCGTGATCCGGACGTTCTGACGCACGTTGATGGTGTAGGCCACGCTGGCCGTGCGCCCGTCGAAGTCGGTGAGCTGCACGGTAAACGTCTGGTTCCCGCTGATCATCGGTGTGCCGCTAATCCCGAACGAAGAGCCGAAACTTTCGAAAAATAGACCGTCGGGGAGGGTTCCGGCCGACACGCTGAGCGAGTACGGCGCCCGCCCGCCGGAGGGACTGATGCTGATGAAGGTGCTGCTGGATACGGTGGCCTCCAGCGGAGAGACCGGAAGAAAGGTAAACGAGGGCGCCGTCGAAACGTTGATCGTGTATTGGCGCGTATTGTTGGCGCCGGCGACGGAATCCTGCAGACGCACCAGGAACACATAGTTCCCCGCGGTGTTCGGCGTGCCGGAGATAACACCGGCGGCGCTCAGCGTGAGTCCCGGAGGCATGCCGCCGCCGGGGTTGGAGAACACCGGATTGGGCATGCCGCTTTGCAGAATGGTGGTGGAGTAAAGCTGGCTGAGGGTCGCGTCTGGAACCGAGGTGGTGGTGATAAACCCGCTATTGCTGGAGACGCCGATGAAGTAGTCAGCCGTTGCCGTCCGGCCCACCGCGTCGGTGGCGGTGACGGTGAAGGTGAAGTTCAGTCCCGCGTCCGCCACGTTGCCGGTGCCGGAGACCAGGCCGGTGGCGGCGCCGAGGGTGAACCCGGTGGGCAGCGCGCCCGCGGTAATCGTGTACGCGACCGGGCCAAACTCGTTGTTCAATACGGGCAGCACTGTCGAATAGGCGACGCCAACCCGGGCGTTCGGCAGATCGACGCTCGGGTCGATCGTCAGCGGCCCGGCCGCCTTGTATTGGACCGTATTGAAAAGCACCGCGCCGCCGAGCGAATCGGAGCCGAGCACGATGGCCGTGTAGGTGCCCGCCGTGGAGAAGGAGTAGGACGTGCTCCCGTTGACAGGGTTGATGAACACCTGGCCGGTGCCGACGCCGCCGATGATGCTGAAATCCTTGGTCGCGCTGCCGCCTCCCAGAATGTAGGGCGTGGCGGAGCCGGAAGAAAGAATTTGCACGGTGGGTGGAACCGTGGTGGATCCGACCAACGGCGTGGTGGCGGTAATGGAAAACGCCTGGCTATGAGTGCGGCCGGTTGCGTCGGTGGAGGTAATGGTGAAGGCGGACCCGCTGCCGCTAATCGGCAAGGCGCCGGTCAGCGCGCCCGTGGCGCTGCTCAATGAAATACCCGTCGGCAGCGCGCCGGCCGTAACCGCGTAGGTATACGGGCCGACACTGCCGCTGGTGACGAAGACATGGTTATAGGGGGCGCCTTCCTCGGCGTCCCGGGGCGTGCCCAGAATCGTGGCTGCCTCGTTGATCAGCAGGCGATAACTCCGCCAAACGCTGGTCAGTCCGGCCGTCTGGCGGACGGTGATATGGAACTCGCCGGCGGCCGATGGAATGCCGCTGATAACGCCGTTCCCGTCGATCGTCAAACCGGACGGAAGCGTGCCGATCGCCATGCCGAACCCGCTCGCGCCGAGCGAACCGTCAATGTCAAAGCTGTAGGCACTGCCGACGCTGCCCACCGGTGCCGTGAGCGTCGTCAATTGCCCGGTGGGCGCGATGGTGTACGGACTTTCTTTCACATTGGCAGGCGAGGAACTATCGGTAACCCGAACGCGAAAGC
>JBIKOG010000121.1:0-22764 GCA_044358225.1 Bryobacteraceae bacterium
ACTGCAAGACCTTGGTTTGGCGACTAAATCTTACAGCGGCGGAGCCCAACTTTTCAGAATATTTCTGCCTATTGCCGGTTGATTCGGCTTTTCGCCAAATTGGGTTTTGCAAGAGGCTCTTGTGACTGGCGCTTCCCAGGCATACAACCTCCTCTAAAACACCACCTAACCCCCTTCCTTTCAACATTTTACGCCACGCCACTCAAACTGTATCCACAAAAAGCCTTAGACAGAAATCTTTTTCACCTAGTGTCTAAAGCTATCTACCTAGTCTCCCGATAGAACTCTTGAGGACGGAGCCCCACAGATGAGCGACATGACTTTCCCCCAACCGAATGCCGAAAACGTAGAACTCGCGGCGGCAAACCGGCGTTTAACCACCGCGATCCTGGGCATGACACTGCTCATGGGCTTGATCGCCTGTCTCAGCTACCTGGCAGGTCGCACGGTCACCCACATCAAGAACGAGGAAGCATCCGCCGGACGCCAGCAGTCCGCCTCGACCCCGGTTGTCGTTAACCCCGTACAAAAGCCTTCTCCCTTGGTCGCCGTTGTTCCCAGCACCCCCGTGGCAACGCCGCTGGCCCCGGCAGCCATCCCCACGGGCAGCTACCTCCAGGTTGGGCTGATGAATCCCGCCGTGGATCGGTCCATGGAAGCCCGCTTAACCCAGCTCGGCTACAAGGTAAAGCTCCTGCCCATGGAGAACTCCACCGTCTCCCGCGTCCTGGTCGGCCCGATGGCCTCCGCCGCCGAGGAGAAGGAAATCAGCCTGAAGCTCCAGACCGATGGATACCAGTTCTTCCCGCGCCGATTCTAGGGCAAATGCCCCCGGACCGGCAAAGCGCGTAAGGTATCTCTCCCAATTGTTTGACGATTCGAATTGCTCTACAATCGGCATTGTTTTTTTTCGAATGTAGCGAACAATCCTAACGGAGATAACCAAATGACGCGGCTGCTTTTCTTTTCCCTGGCGCTGACATCGGTTTTCTTTTCATCGCCTCTGGAAGCCTCCAAACGCAAGCTTGTCTCCGACACGGACAACACCGAAGGCGCATTAATTCGATACTTTATCAGCGTCCCGCCACCGCCGGATAAGGCCGGATTAATGGAGTCTTTTGCCACTCAATACCCGCAGCACGTCTCAACGACGTGGGTGCTGGGCGAATTGCAGGCACTCTACATCCAAGCGGGCAAGTTCGACCAGGCGATCGCCGCCGGTGACAGAATTCTCGCCGTCGATCCCGACGATCTGGTCATCGCCCAGGAGAACTTGAGAGCCGCCGAGGCAACCAAGGACCCCGCAAAAATCCGCCGAGCCGCCAACGTGGCGCTCACCGCCGCCGCCCGCCTCCACGCCTCCCCGCAGGAAGACGCCTCGTTCGTGAAACAGGTGGCCACCTACGCCGAATATACGCTCTACAACGTGGCCAGCAACGCCACCCCGCCCGCCCGCCGGACGGAATGGCTGGAGGAGTTCGCCCGCGAACACCCCCGGTCACCCTACACGCCCCGCATCCGGCCGGACCTCTTCGCCGCCTACCAACACGCCGGCCATCACGCTCGCGCGCTGCAACTCGCCGAAGAAGACCTGAAGGCCGGCGGCAATAACGCCGATATGCTGCTCTACGCCGCCACCAGGGCCTACGAAAAGCGCGACAAGGCCAAGGTCACCCTCTACGCCAAACGCCTCCTGGAGACGCTCCCAGCCACCCCGGCACCGCAAGGGATCACCGATGCCGACTGGGCCCGGAACAAACAACTCAAATTAGGCATCGCCCGTTGGATGCTGGGCGTCCTCGCCAGCCAGGAACAGCGATGGCCCGATGCCGACCTGCACCTCCGCGCCGCACTCCCCCTCGTCGGCCAGAACAAGGACATCCACGCCGAAACGCTCTACCACCTCGGCATCGTCAACCTCAAACTCGGCGAAGCCCGTCAGGACACCAAACGCCTCGCCGACGCCGTCCGCTTCAATCAGCTCTGCGCCGGCATCCCCGGCACCTTCCAAAACCAGGCCAAGCAGAACGCCGCCTCCATCCGCAGCCAGTACCATCTGCAATAAACCGCCAACGGCGTTAGTATTTGAAAATGCTTCCGCTGATTCGCGATCTCGTGCAGCATCAGGCGTGGGCCGACGCCTCCCTGCTCCAATCCATCCACGCCCACCGCGTCGCCCGGCATGACGCCATTCTACTCGACAACCTCCGCCACATCGTCGGCGTCCACCGCTACTTCCTGTCGCTCTTCCAGAAAACACCGTTCAACCAGCAGGAAGCCTTCGCCCCCGGCGCTACCCTCGCCGAACTCGAAGAACACTTTCGCCACGCGCACCGGGAGCAACTGGAATTCGTCAAGGGCCTCACCGAATCCGCACTCCCCCGCCCCATGCCAATGCCGTCCATCGAAGGCCAGGACCCAACCCTCGCCCAGGCGCTGATCCAGGTCGTCATGCACAGCCAGAACCACCGCGGCCAGTGCCTCACCCGGCTGCGGGAACTGGGCGGCACGCCGCCCACGCTCGATTTTGTTGTCTGGGTGAAAAACCAGCCCAGCGCTTAGTGCGCGCCCGCGCCTTCGCCCAGCGGCTTCGCCGGCTTGGCCGCAGGGGATATCTGCGTCAGCATCTGCTCTTTCCGCATGATCAAGGTGGAGGTGTTGTAGCTGGCCGTCTCAAAACCGTGGCCATGCGTAATCGCGTCCGTCGGGCACGCCTCCACGCAGAAGCCGCAGAATATGCACCGGCTGTAGTCGATGTTGTAAATCTCGGCGTAGCGTTCGCCGCCGCTCATGCGCTTGGTTTCCGTGTTCTCGGCGGCCTCAATGTAGATGCACGACGCCGGGCAGGCGGCCGCGCACAGGAAGCACGCCACGCACTTTTCCAGCCCGCTCTCGTCCCGTTGCAGCACGTGCGTGCCGCGGAACCGCTCCTGGAAAATCGCCGGCGCCGCCGGGTAGTCTTCGGTAATCGTCGGCGCCATCATTTCTTTGAATGTGACGCTCAAACCCTTCACGATCGCTGCCGTATTGCCGAGCACTGCCGAAATCTTGGATGCCATTCGTTCTCCAGTGTATCGCGACTCCGGCCCGGAGTCAGTTCCGTGATCCTCAACCAGGCTTATAAATCGGCACGCGATCGCTCGCGTCGAACAGATTTATCGCCCATCGTGCCGCCAATGCCTCCAGATCGGGCTTGGCGAACCCTTCGCTCTTCCATCCGATCCGCCCGTCCGGCTCCACCAGAAACAGCGACGGAACGTACTCCAACCCGTAGGCGCTGCTCACCGCGTACCCGTCCGCTTTGGGATCGGACACCGTCTCAAACCGCACCCCGAACGCCTCGTTGAACTCCGCCGTCCCCGCCGCGTCGTCCTGCGAGATGCCAACCACCCGCGGCCCGCCCCGGTCCATCAAACGCTGCAAAAATGGAAACGTCAATTGACACGTCGGACAAGTAATCTTGAAAAACGCCAACAGCACCGGGGCCGTCAGGTTCTCCAATGAAATCGCGCCCAAACGAAACCCCGGCGCCACGCTGCCCACGGCCGGCATACGCTACTCTCCGGCGCCCTTCTTGCGCTGCTGCAGGAAGGCGAGAATATCGAACTTTTTGATCTCGCGATTCGGGAAGAAGCTGTTCACCGCGTTCTGCTCGTCGTCGAAAACCTCGAACACCGTCTCCAGTTTCGTCAGCACCAGCAACTCCACATTGCGCCGCGTCAGGTTCAACAGCTTCAACGCGCCGTCTTTCTTCTTCAACGTGGAATAGCTCATCACCAGCGCGCCCAGCCCCGACGAGTCAATGTAATCCACATTCGCCAGATTCAACACCGCGTTCGGCGTCCCCGCCTCGGCCAGCGCCTTAATCCGGTCACGCAGACGGTCCGCCCCGTCGCCGGCGACAATCGCGCCCTTGGCGTCGATGATCACAACGCCTTCCTTCGTCCGTTCCGTGAGCGAAAGATTCATTCTGTTATTGTCGCGCTTCTGCCACCGGAATGGAATCGGCATCGGAAACCATTTCCGGCTGGTGGATCCGCAGCGTCACGGTGAACGTCGTCCCCGCGCCCACCGTGCTTTTCACGTCCAGCCGCCCCTCGTGCGCCTTCACAATCCAGTTCACAAAGCTCAACCCCAGGCCCAACCCCTTGTCCGGATCCTCCCCGGGAACCCGGTAAAACCGGTCAAAAATGTGCGGCAAACTCTCCGGTGGAATCCCCTTCCCGTCGTCGGCCACCGTCAGAATCGCCGACCCCGTCGACAACTCCCGCCGCACCTCCACCAACACGTGCCCCTCGGCCGGCGTATACTTCAACGCGTTCGAAAGCAGGTTCGTCACCAGCCGGTCCATCTGCGTCCGGTCGCCCAGTATGTAGACGTTCTCGTCCAGATTCCACTCCAGCTCGACGCCCGACTCCTGCGCCGTCGTCCGGAACTGCTCGGCCAGCTCCGCCACCACTTCCGTCAAATTCACCGCGTCCTTATGCAGCGCCAACTGCCCCGTCTCCGCCTGCGACAGCAACAACAGCGCCCGCACAATGTTCGAGATCCGGTCCACATCCTCCAGCGCATTCACAATCGCGTCGCGGAAGTCCTCTTCCTTTTCCGCCGTCATCAGCGCCACTTCGAGCTGCCCGCGAATCGCCGTCAATGGCGTCCGCAGCTCGTGTGAAACATCGGTCGAAAATCGCCGAACCTGTTCAAAGCTCTCCGACAATCGGTCCATCATCGTGTTGAACGCCACGATCATTTGTTCCAATTCGTCATTGGCAAACCGCCGCGGAATCCGCAGGTGCAGGTTCGACCCCGAAATCCGCTGCGCCGCCTCGGCCACTTTATTCACCGGCATCAACGCGCGTCCGGCCATGAACCAGCCCAGAACCCCGGTCACCAGTAGCAGCAACGGCAGCACCGTGAAATAGTCACTCAGGAACGCGTTCGGCAGTCCCTCCACGTCCGTCATCCGCCGCCCTACCACCAGCAGGTACGGCTTCCCCTCGGAACGGAACACCCCGTAGCGCAGCAGCACCCGGTCCTTACCCTGCTCCTTCACCACCAACTGCGGGCTCCCCTCGCGGAACCGTTCCCGGATCTCGGCGGCGGATTCCACTCCCTGCTGCCGGTAGCCGTTCGACATCTCCAACACTTCGCCCTGCGCGTCGGCCACCATCACAAACCGGCGCAAGCGTTCCAAAAACACCGTCCGGTCCATCTCCCGCGGATCTACCGACCAGATCGCCTGCTCGCGCTCCACCTTCAAAAAGCCACGCGCGGCGCTCCAGTCCTCGATCACTGCCTCTTCCACGCGTTCCTGGATGATCGTCATCAGCCGCGACCGGAAAGTAATGCCGATCGCCGTCAGCAAAAGCCCGAAAATCAGAATGTAACTGATCGTCAGCCGGAACCGGAGACTCTTATATCTTCCTGTATGAGGCATGCCCACGAGGCCAGTGCCGGATTAACCCTTCAATTCGGCAGGCAAATCGATCATATACCCAATCCCACGCACCGTGTGAATCAGCTTCACCGTGTACTCATCGTCAATCTTGCTGCGCAGGTGCCGGATGTAGACATCGACGATATTCGTCAACCCGTCATAGTCCATATCCCAGACATGTTCAACAATCATCGTCCGGCTCAGCGCCTTGCCCCGGTGCCGCATCAAATACTCCAGGATGCTGAACTCCTTCGGCGCCAAATCAATCGGCTCACCGGCCCGCGTGACTTTTCGCCGCAACGCGTCCAACGCCAGATCCCCCACCTGAAACCGCTCCGGCATCGATGACCCGCGCCGCAGCAACGCCCGCACCCGCGCCAGAAACTCCACAAACGCAAACGGCTTCACCAGGTAGTCGTCGGCGCCCATTTCAAGGCCCTTCACGCGGTCTTCCACATTGCCCCGCGCCGAAAGAATTAACACCGAGGGCGACATCTTCCGGTTCCGGATCTTCTCCAGCACCTTCAGCCCGTCCATGTCCGGCAAACCCAAATCCAGCACGATCATGTCGAACTCGATCTCGTGAATCTCCTCCAACGCGCTGGTGCCGTCGTGCACCGTGGCAACCTGATATCCCGCGCTCTCCAAGCCTCGCGAAATAAAGTCCGCAATGCGTTTTTCGTCTTCAACGACAAGTACTCTGGTAACGTCCATTCCACGCGAATCGTAACATAGATCGCGCGCCCGGTCCCTCAGGATTTCTTCATGTTCCCGCGCGCCGCGGCGATCTCATCCAACAGCGTCGCGTCTTCCAACGCCGTCACGTCGCCCGCCGCCTCCCCCAGCCACGCCGCTCGCACCAGTCGCCTCATCAGCTTTCCATTCCGCGTCTTCGGGATCCCCCGCACCACCACCACCTCCGCCGGCCGCAACGGTTTGCCCAATTGCACCGCCACCCGCTCCTTCAACTCCTCACACAACGCCTCACTCCCCTCCCCCTCACGCAACACCACAAACGCCGCGATCGCCGAACCCTTCAGCGCATCAGGCACCGCCACCGCCGCCGCCTCCCGCACCCGCGGATGACCCACCAACACGCTTTCCACCTCCGCCGGCCCCACGCGCTTGCCGGCCACCTTGATCGTGTCGTCGCTCCGGCCCTCAATGAACCAATACCCATCGGCATCAATCCGCGCAAAATCGCCGTGCCGCCACATCCCCGGAAACGTCCGCCAGTACGTTTCCAGATACCGCTCCGGATCCCCGTGAAACCCGCGCGCCATCCCCAGCCACGGCTTGCGAATCACCAACTCCCCCACCTCGCCCCGCACGCTCTCCCCCTGCTCGTTCACCACATCGGCCGCCATCCCCAAACACGGCGCCGCAAACCCGCACGGCTTCGTCCCCAGCACCGGGTTATCGCACAGAATCCCCCCGGCAATCTCCGTCCCCCCAGAGTAGTTGATAATCGGGATCTTCCGCTTGCCCACCTTATCGAACAGCCACCACCACGGATCGGGATTCCACGGCTCCCCCGTCGAACCGAAGCAGTTCAGCGATCCCAAACTGTGCAGATGCGACCACTCTTCCCCATGCACCTCCAGCGCCCGGATCAGCGTCGGGGATACCCCCAGCACCGAAATATTCTGCCGGTCGGCAAACGCCCAGATCCGCGCCGGGTGCGGATGGTCCGGCGCCCCGTCAAACAGCGCCATCGTCCCGCCCAGCAACAGCGAACCATAGATCAGCCACGGCCCCATCATCCAGCCAATATCGGTCACCCAGCCAATCCGCGTCCGCCAGCCCACGTTGAACCCGAACGCCATATCCGCCGCGGATTTAATCGGAAACCCGCAGTGCGCGTGCACAATGCCCTTCGGCCGCCCCGTCGTGCCAGACGTATAAACGATCAACAGCGGATCTTCCGCCCCCGTCGGCTCCACGTGCGAATCCATCCCCCGCTCACATAAATCGTCCCAATGCAGATCCCGGCCCTCGGACATCGGCGCCGCATGCCCATCCACACGCGTCACCACCACCACGTGCCGCACCGCCTCGCACCGCGGCAGCGCCTCGTCCACCGTCGCCTTCGAACCAATCACCCGCCCCCGCCGCGGAAATGCATTCGCGGTAAAAATCAACTTCGCGCCCACGTCCGCCATTCGCTCGGCAATCGCCGCCGGTCCGTAGCCGGTAAACAACGGCACCGCCACCGCCCCAATCCGCGCCAACGCCAGCATCACCGCCACCGTCTCCGGCATCATCGGCAAATGCACGCCCACCGCGTCGCCCTTCCCAATCCCCAGGTCCCGCAACCCCGCCGCGCACTTCTGCACCATCACCTTCAGCGCCCGGTAACTCCACGCCCGCGTCGTGCCCTCTTCGCCTTCCCACGCCACCGCCGTCTGCGCCAGGTCCTTCCCCGCCAAACACGCCGTGCTGATGTTCAGCCCGCCGCCCACACACCACCGCGCCCACTCCACCCCTGCCGACGTATCCAGTAACTTCTCATACGGCGGATCAAATTTGATCGCCAAAAACCGCAGCAACTGCTCCGTAAACCACTCCACATCGGCCACAGATCGCTTATAAAGCGAGTCAAAATCGGCCTCCCCGCATTGGCGGAGAAACTCAGTTAGCCGTGCCCGCGCCTGCGCGTCGGAGTCCGGTTGCCAGGCAATCGGGATCGTCATGGTCTCGTTTTTTCATTGTAGTCGCTATTACCCGTTATCCTGTAAGGAAGCATGGATCCCGTAAACGTTCCACTTCCCTTCCAGGAAACCGTCGAAGCCCACGGCCACTTGATTGATTCCCACATCATGGAAAGGATCTTCGACACCGTCGTCGAGTTTCAAGGACGCTTCGAAGTCGAGATCTTCCAGATCGGCCGCACCAACTCCGACCCCTCCCACCTCCGCCTTAAAATCGAAACCCCGGACCGCGAGCGCATGGACTCGCTCATCGGACAGCTCCTCGGCCTCGGCTGCACCCCGGCCGAAGACGGCGACGCCGAAACCCGCACCGTCGAAAAGGACTCCTGCGCCCCGGAGGACTTCTACTCCACGACAAATCACCGCACCGAAGTCCGCGTCAACAACACCTGGATCCCCGTCGGCCGCCAGCGCATGGACGCCATGGTCGTCCTCGCCGCCGATGGCACCGCCTCCTGCCGCCGCCTCCGCGATCTGAAAGCGAACGATAAAGTCGTCGTCGGCATGCGCGGCATCCGCGTCATCCCGGAATCGAAGGAGCGCGATCGCCACGGCTTCAGCTTCATGAGCAACGAAATCTCCTCGGAGCGCCAGGTCGATACCGCCGTACGCCAAACCGCCGCCATCATGGAACAGATGCGCCGCGACGGGAAGAAAATCGTCATCGTCTCAGGCCCCGTCGTCGTCCACACCGGTGGCGTCGGCCCGCTGTCGAAGCTCATCCAGCATGGCTGGGTCGATGCCCTCCTCGCCGGCAACGCCCTCGCCGTCCACGATATTGAGGCCGCCCTCCTCGGCACCTCGCTCGGCGTCCGCGTCGTCGATGGGCGCCTGGAAGAGCACGGCCACCGCAATCACATGCGCGCCATCAACGCCATCAATCACGCTGGCGGCATCAAAGGCGCCGTCGAATCCGGCCGCCTCTCGACCGGTGTCATGTACGAATGCGTGAAGGCCAACGTGCCCTACGTCCTCGCCGGTAGCCTCCGTGACGACGGCCCCCTGCCCGATACCATCACCGACATGAACGAGGCGCAGGACGCCTACAACGAACACCTGCAAGGAGCGGGCCTGGTAATCTGCCTCAGCTCGATGCTCCACTCCATCGCCACCGGCAACATGCTCCCCAGCTGGGTCAAAATTGTCTGTGTCGACATCAACCCCGCCGTCGCCACCAAGGTCAGTGACCGTGGCACCGGCCAGGCCGTCGGCGTCGTCACCGACGTCGGCCTCTTCCTCGATCACCTCTCGCGTCACCTCATTCCCGCATGAAAAAGAACAAGGCCTATACCGACGATCACGCCCACTCCGGCGTCGATGCCGAACTCCCCGAAATCGAATGCTGGCCCAGCCAGTACAGCGAGGAGTACGAGATCGAAATCATCAACCCGGAGTTCACCTCCGTGTGCCCCAAAACCGGGTTGCCCGATCACGGCGTGATCACCCTGCGCTACACCCCCGGCGAAAATTGCCTGGAACTGAAGTCGTTGAAGATGTACTGGCTCGCCTACCGTAACCTCGGTATCTTCCAGGAAAACATCGTCAATAAGTTCCTCCGCGACGTGGTCAAATACGCCGACCCCATCCGCGCCACCGTCATCGGGGACTTCACCCCTCGCGGCGGCATCGCCACCATCATCCGCGCCAGCTACGAACGCAAAAAGGGCAGCAAGCGTGGCCGCTGAGCAGGACGCCTCGCTCCGCGAACTCGAACAGGCCGTCCGCCAAATCCAGGACCGCGTTCGCGCCCGCCATCCGCAGGGCGAACGCGGCACCTTCGGCGTGCCGCTGGCCCCGCTGTTACCACTCCTTCACGCCCGCGACGCCGCCGAGGCCAAGGTCGCTGCCATCGGCACCGTCAACCCACGCCCCGGTGGCCTCAAAAACAATCTCATCCAGAAGTGGAAACGCTTCATCGCCCGCGTCCTCGATTGGCACGTCCGCGAACAGGTGGAGTTCAACCGCGCCCAGATGAACTGTGTACAGGCTACACTGGAGGCGCTCAACGATCACAACCGCGCGCTCGAATCCATCGCCACCGCCATCAGCGAGTGCCAGGCAGCCATCGAGAACGTCTCCAACCGCCTCGGCTACCTCCCCGAAGCCCTCGAACACACCAACCATCGCATCGCCGCCGCCGAATCCCGCATCGAACCGCTCAAGGATCGCGCCACCGAACTCGCCGACATCACCAAACACTGGCACGAATGGCGCAAGGAATGGGAGCGCAAACTGGGCATCAACGAAACCCAGTTCCTCCGCAGCGTCGCCGACCTCCAAAGCGGCTTCAGCCATCGCTCCTCGCAAATGGAGGGCACGTTCCGAGAGATCGCCCAAGCCCAACACCGCGATTTCGAAGGCGCTCTCAACCGCGCCAACGACGACATCCAAAAACGACTCTGGGCCGATCTCGATCGCATCCGGACCGAGTACGAGACCATCATCCACTCCGAACTCCGCTCGGTCCGCCAAAAGGCCTTCGCCGCAGCCACCCTCCCGCCCGTCCCCGCCCCGCAAGAAGCGAATCAACACCCCTACGACTTCCTCCGCTTCGCCGAACGCTACCGAGGCCCGGAACTCTACGTCCGCCAGAACTTCGAAAACTACCTCGACTACTTCACCGGCAAAACCCGCGTCATCGACTTGGGCTGCGGCCGCGGCGAAATGCTGGAACTGCTGAAGGAAAAAGGCATCCCCGCCCTCGGCATCGATGGGGACCAAGAGTCGGTCGCCATCTGCCAATCGAAAGGGCTCAACGCCCGCGTGGCCGATCTCTTTGAGTGGCTGGAGAACGAACCCGACGAGGCCTATGAAGTGCTCTTCTGCAGCCAGGTCATCGAGCATTTACCCCCTCTAGAGCTGCCAAAATTCGTCAAAAACTGCGCCAAAAAGCTGCAAAAAGGCGGCGTTTTGATTCTAGAAACGCCCAATCCGGAGTGCCTAGCCATCTTCGCCACGCACTTTTACCTCGATCCGACGCACCACCGCCCCGTGCCCCCCATCCTCGCCGCCTTCCACATGGAAGAGGCCGGTTTGGGCCGTATCGAAGTGAAAAGACTAGCCCCAGCCATCGATTCCATGCCCAGCCTGGCCTCGCTCCCGGCCGACTTCCGCGAAGCCTTCTTCGGCTGCCTGGACTACGCCATCATCGGCCAAAAACTCTAGGGACAGAATCAGCCCAAAAGCAAAAAACACCCCCGCAGCAACTCACCACCCCGGGACGCCGAACTCCCGAACCCAACAAGCCCAGAAGCAAATACCCCCACGCAGCAACTCACCACCCCGGGGACATACGTGCCGGAGCGAGCGCAGCGAGCGTAGGCCGTGTGTCCCCCGAACGCGGTACTCCCGAGCAATCGCACCGTGGGAAAACGCCCCCCCTACTTCCGCGTACAGGACGTGATCCAGTTCCAAAACCGGCGCCCGGCTGATTCCTTCACGTCGACTTTCACATCCTGCCCGCGCAGCACCATCTTCACGTCCAACTTCAAGTCCCCGCCCCCCTCCAACATCCGCTTGGCCTCCCACGCCACAAACCCCTCCCGCTCCACTCGGACCTTGTACTCCCCCGCTAGCACACCCGGAAAAACCAAACTTCCATCCGCATCCGTCCGCCCGTGCAGCGCCGTCCCCATTTCATGAACGAACACCACGTCCGCACCCTCCAAAGCTCCTCCGCCGGCATCCCGCACCACCAGTCGCACCCGCCCCGGCGTCGAACTCCGCTTCGGCCCCACCCAAACGCCTCCCCCCACCGTCCCCACTTCCAACACCGCCTCCACCTTCACCGGCGCCCCATTCGAAATCGTATAAACGCCACGCCAGGGCTGGAACCCCGCCACACGAACTTGCACCTCTTGCCGCCCCACCGGCAATCCCGAAATACTCGCCACGCCAGCCTCGTCCGCCTTCACCTTCCGTTCCCCAACCGTAACCTCCGCATACGGCAAACCGGCCCCCGTCGCGTCCTTCACCGCAATCACAAACTGCCCCTCCTGCGCCAACAACGGCGCAATCGTCGTCAACAGCGCCCCCGCCAACAGCGCCCGCCGCCCCTGCCGCGGCCCCTCCGTCGTCCCGCCAATATACCCGCAAATCGGCCCCATCGCAGCCAACTCCGCCTCCGAATACAACTCCAACGCATGCACAAACTTCCCACAATCCCCGCAAAACCGCCGCCGCTCATCCCCCGCCATATCGGCAAACCGCTTCGAACACGGATTCGGAATCGTCCAGCCCATGCCCCATAGTCTAACGAATCGGCCAGAATAGAGAGGATGCTCGTCGCCCTATTGCTTTGGCTCGCCGCAACCCCTTCGCCCGCCGAACTCCTCACAACCGCTATCGCCAAACGCGACGCCCAGGCCGACAGGAAATTCACCTACCGCGAAGACCGCGAACAGTGGGAAGCCTCGAAAGACGGCCCGCTCAAACGCACCAAGTTTGAAACCTACGACGTCATCATGCTCGAAGGCGAAAACTACCGCAAACTCGTCCTCGTCAATGGCCAGCCCCTCGACGCCAAACGCCAGAAACAAGTCGACGAAGCACTCGAAAAAGCCCGCGCCAATCGCCGCCGCAAGTTCGCCCTCATCCGCCGCAACGTCCGCGTCGGCACCCTCGCCGACCTCAAACGCCTCTTCGATTGCACCGTCACCGGCGAAGAGCTCGTCAACGGCCGCAAAACCTGGCGCATGGAAGCCGAACCCAAGCCCAACTACAAACCCGCCAACGCCGACGAGCAAAAGATGCTCAACACCCGCCGTACCCTCTGGTTCGACCAAACCGACGGCGTCGAAATCAAAACCGTCACCCTCTACACAAAAAACACCGACGGCTTCCAACCCGGCACCGAACTCGAAACCCAATTCGCCAACTCGAACGGCCTCTGGCTGGCCGACAATCTCGTCTTCCGCTTCAACCTGAAAGCCATGGCCGTCGTCCGCATCCAAGGCGAAGCCCGCCACCGCTTCTACGACTACAAACTCTTCCAAACCGACAGTAAACTGATCCCCGAATAACCCATGTCACGCCTCACACTCGCCCTCCTCCTGGCCACCGCCCTCCACGCCATCGATCTCTCCCACGCCGTCATCGTCAGCCCGACCTCGCCCGCCGCCACCGTCCTCGCCGAAGAGCTCGAACGCCGCTCCGGCCTCCGCCTGAAAACCGCCACCACCCGCCCCACCCAAGGCGAAATCATCACCCTCAGCATCAACCCCGCTCTCCCAACAGACGCCTACCAAATCACCACAACAACCAACACCCTCCAAATCAGCGGCGCCTCCCAACGCGCCCTCCTCTACGGCATCGGCCACCTCCTCCGCCACCTCCACTGGGCCCCCAACACCCTCGAACTCCAAAAGAACATCAACCTCACCTCCGCCCCCAAACTCCCCATCCGCGGTCACCAGCTCGGCTACCGCCACACCAACAACACCTGGGACGCCTGGACCGTCCCGCAATTCGAAACCTACATCCGCGAACTCGCCCTCTTCGGCATGAACGCCGTCGAAGGCATCCCCGCATTCGACGAAAAGCAAAGCCCGCACGCCAAACTCTCCAACCGCGAAATGAACCGCGCTATCACCCAAATCTGCGCCCGCTACGGCCTCGATTACTGGATCTGGGCCCCCGTTCAATTCCACCCCACAGACCCCGCCAAAGCCGCCGCCTACCTCGACCAGCTCACCCAAATCGCCAAGGATTCCGCCACCCTCACCGCCCTCTTCGTCCCCGGTGGCGACCCCGGCGATAACCCGCCCGAAACCCTCCTCCCCTTCCTCGCCCAAATGGCCGCCCGCGTCCGCGCCGTTCACCCGAAGGCCCAAATCTGGCTCAGCCTCCAAGGCTTCAACGAAGCCAAGGCCAACTATGTCTACGCCTGGCTCGCCCGCGAAACCCCGCCCTGGTTCGGCGGCATCGTCGCCGGCCCCTCCAGCCCGCCCGTGGCCGTTACCCGCCAGCGCATCCCCGCCGGCGTAAAGATCCGCCTCTACCCCGACGTCTCCCACAACGTCCGCAGCCAGTTCGAAGTCCCCGATTGGGACCAGACCTACGCCCTCACCCTCGGCCGCGAAGCCATCAACCCGCGCCCCTTCGAATACGCCGCCCGCCACCGCAAAGTCGCCCCGCTCAGCAGTGGCGCCATCACCTACTCCGATGGCGTCCACGATGACGTCAACAAAGTCATCTGGACCGCCCTCGATTGGGACCCCACCCGCTCCCCCCGCGACATCGTCGTCGAATACGTCCGCCTCTACATGAACGCGCCCGACGCCGCCGAAATCGCCGACGCCATCCTGGCGCTCGAAACCAACTGGCGCGGCCCGCTCCTCGCCAATGGCGGCGTCGAAGCCACGCTCCGCTGGTGGCAGTCCCTCGCCACCCGCCACCCCGAACTCTCCCAAAACTGGCGTTGGCAGATGCACCACCTCCGCGCCATCTACGACGCCTACCTCCGCCGCCGTCTCCTCGAAGACACGCAAGCCGAAGCCGATGCCAACGCCGCCCTCCGCGCCGGCCACCCGGCCGCCGCCCGCCAAGCCCTCGCCCGCCCCACCCGCGAGGCCGAACTCCGCCAGCAAATCCTCAATCTCTGCGATGATCTCTGGCTCTCCATCAACTTCCAATCCAGCGTCGAAAAATACCAGGCCCGCAGCGCCGAACGCAGCGCCATTCGCGACTTCGTCGACCTCCCCCTCAACAACCGCTGGTGGCTCGAAGACGAAATCGCCAAAGCCGAAAAACTCCCCGCCCCCGCCCGCAACGCGCGCTTCACGGAACTCGCCAACTGGGAGTCCCCCGGCGAAGGCAGCTTCTACGACGCCATCGGCAACATCGCAAAAATGCCCCACGTCGAACGCGATACCGACGAGGACGAAGCCACCCCGCTCTTCTGGTGGCGCAACGAAGGCCGCAGCCGCGAACGCCGCAGTTGGCTGGTCTCCCAGTGGCCTGCCAACATGGTCTACGAAGGGCTCGACCCCAAGTTCCATTACACCGTCCGCACCACCGGCTACGGCCAGGCCCTGCTCAAAATCAACGGCAAGCGCGTCCAGCCCACCCGCGACGGCAAACAGATCGGCGAGTTCAAAGAGTTCCCCGTCCCGCCGTCGGATCTCACCAACGGCCGCATCGTCCTCACCTGGGACAAAGCCGGCGACGAAGCCCACCTCAACTGGCGCCAGCGCTCCCGCCTGTCGGAGGTCTGGCTCCTCCGTGGTACCCTTCGCCAATGAAGGCCCCCGCCACTCTCGTCCTCCTATCCCTACTCACCCTCCACGCCCAACCCGTGGAAGTCGCCGAAGCCTCCATCGCCGACCTGCAAAAGGCGCTCACCGAAGGCCGCGCCACCTCCCGCGAACTCGTCCAGGCGTATCTCAACCGCATCGCCGCCTTCGACCCACAAGGTCCCCGCCTGAACTCGATCATCACCCTCAACCCCAACGCCCTCGCTGAAGCCGACGCCCTCGACCGCGAACGCAAAGCCAAAGGCCCCCGCGGCCCCCTCCACGGCATCCCCATCATCGTCAAGGACAACTACTCCACCCGCGGTATGCCCACCACCGCCGGCACCCTCGCCCTCGCCGGCTTCACCCCCAACGCCGACGCCGTCCAAGTAAAGAAGCTCCGCGAAGCCGGCGCCATCATCCTCGCCAAGTCCAACCTCCACGAACTCGCCTCCGGCATCACCACCGTCGGCTCCGCCTTCGGCCAGTCCCGCAACCCCTACGACCCCACGCGCCACCCCGGCGGCTCCAGCGGAGGCACCGGCGCCGCCGTCGCCGCCAGCCTCGCCGCCGCCGGCATGGGCTCGGACACCTGCGGCTCCATCCGCATCCCCGCGGCCGTCAATAACCTCACCGGCCTCC
Organism: Bryobacteraceae bacterium; assembly: GCA_044358225.1. Lineage (GTDB taxonomy): Bacteria > Acidobacteriota > Terriglobia > Bryobacterales > Bryobacteraceae. The sequence continues at coordinate 16,023 of JBIKOG010000121.1, forward strand.
GTCCCACCAAAGGCCTCTCCTCCATCGCCGGCATCGTCCCCCTCTCCACCACCCAGGACACCGGCGGCCCGTTAGCCCGCACCGTCAGTGATCTGGCCATCGTCCTCGACGCCACCGTCGGTGACGACCCCAAACTCAACTTCACCGCCGCCCTCCAGCCCGGCGCCCTCAAAGGCGCAAAGATCGGGATTCTCGAACCCCTCTTCGGCGACGCAACCGACGACACCGAAGTCCTCAAGCTCGTCCGCACCGCCATCGACGATCTGAAAAAGCAAGGCGCCACCACCGTCCCCGTCCCCATGAAGGACCTCCTCGAAGCCCTGAACAACTCCTCCGTCATCACCCACGAATTCAAAGAAGATCTCGCCCAATACCTCGCCACCCACGGCCCGGCGCCCGTCCATTCGCTCGAAGAGATCGTCAAAGGCGGCCTCATCCACACCGCCCTCGAACCGGTCTTCACCCGCCATATGGCCTCCAAGGGCCGCGGTACCCACGACCACAAGATCGCCCTCGCCAAACGCACCGCCGTCCAGGAGATGATCCTCAAACTCATGGAGGAAGAAAAGCTCGACGCCCTCGTCTACCCCACCCTCCGCCGCAAGCCCGTCCGCATCGGCGAAGTCCAGCCCGGTTCCACCTGCCAGCTCAGCGCCACCACCGGCTTCCCTGCCATCACCGTCCCCGCCGGCTTCACCGCCGATGGCCTTCCCGTCGGCCTCGAACTCCTCGGCCGCGCCTTCACCGACGCCAAACTCCTCGGCTACGCCTACGCCTACGAACAGGCCACCCACCACCGCCGCGCCCCCGCCCGCACCCCGGCGCTCAACAAACTCTCCCCCCTCTCCTGGCAGAACACGACCACCAACCTCACCGCCAAATTCACCCTCACCCCCGCCACCGGCGAACTGGCCTACGCCATCACCGCCACGCTCCCGCCCGGCGAAATCCTCGCCGCCACCCTCCACCGCACAACCGCCAAAGAATCCACCGGCCCCGTCATAGCCGTCCTCGCCAACCGCCCCTTCCAACAGCTCTCGGGCACCGAAACACTCTCCGACCCCGACCGCGAGAAACTCACCCAAGGCGGCCTCTACCTCCGCCTCACCACAAAATCGGCCACCTACAAACTAACCCTGCAACCTTAGCGCCGCCACCGCCACCACCGGCGTTTTGGCGCACTCAAAAACAGCCCCATCGTAATCTCGCCAATCTGCAAGGAAACCGCCACCCGGCCCTCGCCGCTCCCCACTCGCTGAACGCCACGCCAGATCACAAAACCCGGGCTCGTCACCCGGATATTCGCATCCCCCAGCGGCAGATCCGTGAACCGCACAATGCCCTGCCCGTCCGCCCGCCCGCGGCGCTCCTGTTTGTCCGCGCAAAGCAGAATCACCTCCGCCGAAGGCACCGGCGCATCCGAAGCGTCCCGGACCGAAACCAGCAGTCCTCCGGTCTGCGCCAGCAACGGGGAAATCGTCGTCAACAACGCCCCGGCCACAATCGCGCGCCGGCTCCGGGGCGCCGCCGCGCCCTCCCCCGCCCAGTAGGCGCAAACACGCTCTTTCTTCAACAAATCCGCCCATTCCCCGTCCGAATACGCCGCTACCGCATGTACATCCCGCCCGCAGGCGCCACAGAACCGCCGCCGGTCGTCGCCGGGAAACTCCTCCCACAATCGGGAACACGGCTCGGGAATCACAGCATCACCGCCCCTTCCCATCCAAACGCACCGCCACCACCGCCGCCTCGGTTCCGCCCACCTCCACCAGCCCCCGCCACGGCGCAAATCCAGCCATCGTCACCGTCACCGCGCACGACCCAACCGGAATCCCCAAAAACGGAGCCTCCCCGTCCCCCTCCGTCCGTCCCCGTCCCGCTTCCTTACCCCCGCACGAAACCACCACCTGTGCCCCGGTCGCCATCTTTCCCGCCGCATCCCGCACCACGACCCGCAATCGCCCGAAGGCAATCGGGCTTCGGGCTCCCTCCATGTAACCCGGCCCATCCACAGCCCAACGGGTATCGGCCTGCCACCGCAGCATCGCCTCCTCCCCACCGCGAATCGCAACGGAGCCCTCCCGCCAAATCCCGCCCGGAACCCAGAACCGAAACGACCGAACGCCAACAGCCAGGTCCGAAAGCGAAGCCACACCAGCCGCATCGGTCACCGTAGTCTGATCCCCCACATGGACGCCCGCGCCCGCCAACGGCTTGCCCGCTTCATCCACCACCACCACACGCACCCGTCCCGTCTCGGCACCCTGTAGCACCGCCGCCACAAACGCGATCACAACCATCCGCGCGCACATCGCCCTCAGTATAGCCCTTGGACAACGCCTTTCAGAGAGACACCCCAGCCCCGGCCATGCGATCCTAAAAGATTGCCGCGCAAAAAGAAGCACTCAGATCCCGGCTTCGGCATCGATTTCGGCACCACCAACAGCTCCGTCGCCTTCGCCCGCCAAGGCACCGTTGAACTAGCCACCTTCACCGGCGGTGTCGAATCGTTCCGTTCCATCCTCTACGCCGAATCCCAGGCCGCCCAGCGCTCCCGCTGGTTCGCCGGCCCCGAAGCCATCAGCGAATACCTCGACGCCGACGCCAAGGGCCGCCTCATTCAATCACTGAAATCTTTCCTCGCCAGCCGCTCCCTCAAGAGCACGGAGGTCTTCGGCCGCCAGTACCGCATCGAGGAACTGATCGCCATCTTCCTCCGCGATATCCGCACCCAGGCCGAAGCCTTCTTCGGCCAACCCATCCGCCGCGTCATCGCCGGCCGCCCCGTCCGCTTCGTCGGCGCCGAAACCGATGACGACGACGCCTTCGCCCTCGCCCGCCTCCACGAGTCGTACCGGATCGCCGGCTTCGAAACCGTCGACTTCGAAATGGAGCCCGTCGCCGCCGCCTGGTTCCACGCCTCCCAGCTCCAGCAGGAAGAACTCCTGTTAGTCGGCGATTTCGGCGGCGGCACCAGCGATTTCTCCCTCCTCCGCGTCGGCCCCGGCAAGCGCCAACTATTGGGCAACGCGGGCGTCGGCCTCGCCGGCGATGCCTTCGATTCCCGCCTTATCCGCCACGTCGTCAGCCCCGAACTCGGCCACGGCACCTGGCTCCGCTCGGGCGAAAAACGCCTCCCCGTCCCCGTCTGGCTCTACTCCCACCTGGAGCGCTGGCACTACCTGTCGTTCCTGCAGTCCAACAAGACGCTCCACCTCCTCCGCTCCCTCCCCGGCCAGGCCGAAGAGCCCGAAAAGCTGGAAGCGCTCTATAACCTCGTCAACGACGATCTCGGCTACCGCCTCCACGAATCGGTGCAGCACACCAAGCGCCTGCTGTCCTCCCAAGCCGAAGCCGACTTCCACTTCCGCGACGGCGCCGTCGACATCCGCGCCACCGTCCACCGCGCCGAATTCAACACCTGGATCGCCCCGGACCTCGAAGCCATCGAAGGCGCCGTCAACCAACTCCTCCAACAAACCGGCATCGCCCCGGCCGCCATCGACCGCGTCTTCCTCACCGGCGGCACCTCCTTCGTCCCCGCCGTCCGCGAGCTCTTCACAACCCGCTTCGGCCCCGAAAAGATCCAATCCGGCGACGAATTCACCTCCATCGCGCAGGGCCTCGCGCTCCAAGCCGAAGGATCGTAGCTACCCCAACTCCACTTTCCGGTAAATCCGCCCCAACCCCAGCGTCACGCCCAACGTCTCCAACCGCACCACCCCGTCCGGCCCCTCCGCCTTCCGGTAGCTCCACCGCCCGTCCTCTTCCCGCGTAAACCACTCCACCCGCATCGCCGTAGTCGAAACCAGCACATACTCCCGCAAACTCGCCAGGCCCTGATACAACCCAAACTTCCCGCCTCGGTCCCAGGCCTCGGTCGATTCCGACAGAACCTCCACCACCACCGACGGATTCGTGATCATATCGCGGTGACCTTCAGCCAGCGCGAAACCTCCGCAAATCACCATCACATCCGGATAGACATACACCTGATCACGAACCAGTTCCAGCCGCAATTCGGCCACCGACACCACGCACGGCGCATCCTCCAACGCGTCGCCCAACTCCCGAACCATCTGGCCAATAAGGACCGCATGCGTAGGCAACCCACCGAACATCGCGAACACTTCGCCCCGCACAAACTCGCTTTTAAACGCAGCCTTCCGTTCAATCTCCAGATACTCCGCCGCAGTCATCTTCGGAACCGGATTCGCAGCCATGCCCCCATCCTATCCCGTCCGGAAACCCATACACCGCACGCACGCTACCCCCAATCCGGCTTACCATGAGAGATTCCATGGACAACTGGGCCCGCATCGAAGAACTCTTCCAGTCCGCCTTGGCACTCCCCAAACCGGACCGCGCCGCCTATCTGCTCTCCGCCTGCCCGGACAACGAACAGATCCGCATCGAAGTCCAGCAACTCCTCGAAAGCGACGATTCCCAACCCGGATTCCTCGAAAACTCCCCGCTCGCCGGCCTATCCTCGCCCAAACAAAAACCAGGCGCGCGCGTGGGCGACGACGGACGCTTTGAGATCCTCGAACACGTCGGCTCCGGCGGCATGGGCGACGTCTACAAGGCCCGCGATACCCGCCTCAATCGCACCGTCGCCCTGAAACTATCCCGCGCCAGATTCTCCGAACGCTTCAACCGCGAAGCCCGTGCCGTCGCCGCCCTCACCCACCCCAACATCTGCACCCTCTACGATGTCGGCCCCACCTATCTCGTCCTCGAATTCCTCGATGGAAAACCGCTGCAAGGCCCCCTCCGCGTCGACGTCGCCCTCCAATACGCCATCCAGGTCGCCGATGCCCTCAACGCCGCCCACCGCAAAGGCATCGTCCACCGCGACATCAAACCCGCCAACATTCTCGTCACCCCCAGCGGCGTCAAAATCGTCGACTTCGGCATCGCCCGCTACACCCCCGCCAAAACCGACGACCAGCCCGCACTCCAAACACTCACCGTCGAACACCAGATCCCCGGAACCCTCCGTTACATCTCGCCCGAACAGCTCGAAGGCAAGCCCGCCGACGCCCGCTCCGACATCTACGCCTTCGGCCTTGTCTTCTACGAAGCAATCACCGGAGCCGCCGCATTCCCCGCCACCAGTTCCGTCAGCCTGATGGCCGCCATCCTCAAAGACGACCCGCCCCCCCACACCTCCCTCCAGCCCTCCGTTCCGCCCGCCCTCGATCGCCTCATCCGCAAATGCATCGCCAAGGATCCCGATGCCCGCTGGCAAACCGCCGCCGACCTCCGCGACGAGCTCCAATGGATCGCCCAGCAGTCCCTCGCCGGCCCCGCCCCCGCGAAGCCAGCCCGGCGCTGGCCCGTCGCCGCCGCCCTGCTCGCCGTACTCGCCATCGGTGCCGCCGCCCTATGGTTCCCCCGCCAACAGCCCGGCCACACCACGCCCGTGGTGTTACTCATGGATACCGCGGCGCCCTCCGGCGTCTACGATGAAGACACGCGTAAGAACAGCGGGACCAATGCCGACGATCTCTCTAACGCCCTGGCAAACCTCCCCGCCGTCTTTCATAAGGAAATGATCGGCGCAGCCTGGAGTCGCGAAGAACAGGTCATCCGGCAACTGCCAGACATCATCCTCATTCACCGTTCGGCCTTCGCCCACGCCCTGAAATCCGAGTTCACCCCGGACCCCAACATCACCACCCCACAGTCAGACCCCTTCACCGACAAGGTCTTCTACACCCGCCTCATCAACCTCGGCCGGGACAAACTGGAGGCGATGCTCGGCATCTTTGCGAAAACCATGCCCAACACCCACTTCGTCGTCTACTCCCGCGATTGGTCAAAGTCCTCCCAACAGCGCTGGCTCGATGCGGCATACCTCCGCTTCCCCAACCTCGCCGGCCGCATTACCACCTTCGAACTCGAACGCGTCGACGGCAAAGCCAGCTTCCGCGTCCCCCAAACCATCGACCGGATCCAGACCCTCGTCCGTGCCAGACTAGCCGCCCGCTAACCCCCCGGAAACACCCGCAGCTTCAACCACGCCTTCGCCAGCCGCCAATCCCGGACCACCGTGTTCGGATGCACCCCAAGCACCGCGGCGGTTTCCTCCACGTCCAACCCGCCAAAATAGCGCAGCTCCACCACCTCCGCCTTCCGCCGGTCTACCACCGCCAACTCCTCCAGCGCCTGATCCAGCGCCAGGATCTCCTCCGACTTCTCCGGCGCAAACACCAGCTCTTCGTCCAACGGCAAGTGATACGCCCCACTCCCCCGTTTCTGCGCCCCCGCGCCGCGGGCGTGGTCCACCAGGATCTGCCGCATGATATGGGCCGAAATCGCAAAGAAATGGGCGCGGTTGCGCCAATCGGCCTGCGGTTGGTCCACCAGCCGTAGATACGCCTCATTCACCAGCGCCGTCGCCTGCAGCGTATGGCCGTCCCGTTCGCGTTTCATGTACCGGTCCGCAATGCGATGCAACTCCTGCTGCACGGCGACAAACAGTTCGTCGCGGGCGGCGGCTTCGCCCTGCCCCCACTGCAGTAACAGCCTTGTAACACTGTTCATCCAGCAACAGCCCTGCGCATGAGTCCGTATCGTACTATCCCGGCTAAGTGGCGGTCAAAACTTTTTATTCGCTCCTGTTGTGTCTCCCGGTAAATCTTTCCGCCTTCACCGGCGGAGGACCTTTCGATCATGTATACGCCATCCGCTCCCCGTGCCGCCGCCGTTGCGGGGCTGCTCTTGATTTCTATACAGA
>JBIKOG010000336.1:0-6791 GCA_044358225.1 Bryobacteraceae bacterium
GCAAATCCCCGCTGATCCTACTGAAAACGATGGGGTTACAGCCGAGTCCGATCGCAACGTTGGGACACTAGTGATGTTGTACGGGACTTCGACGGAGCTGGCGCCATCGAAATCAAGCGCCTTCCCTACCTTGCCGTTAATCGAGACCGGATTCCCGCGAATGGTGCCATTCAACCCGAGCGGCATACGATCAATAACGGGAGAGGTCGCCGCTTCGAGCGGCCACCAACCGCCCGGCCCGGCCGGCAGCGGAGCGCAGGTCGCGGTAGTCGGACACGCCCCGAAGACAGGCGTGGGCAGTGTACCGGTAGCAGGCACCGGGAGCGTCCGCGGATTGGCGGTATTGCCATCGCTCCACGCCTGGAAGCACTGCCCGGCGGGCGGCGTGGCGGTCAGAGTAACGTTGGCGCCAACTGTGTTGCAGTTGGCGGGAGCGCCCGGACGGGTAAACAGCGTCCCATTCGTGATCGTCCTGTTCGCGACGGCCGCAAGGATGGCACAAGAAGGACTGTAGTTCGCTGTATAAGTAATGGCAGCCGTAGGCGCTGGGGCGGTAGCATTCCAAACACCACCTGCACCTTGCACCCACGTCAGGTTCGGCGTACTGGCGCCGGGAAAGGTGTGATAAACGCTATTGACCTGGTAGCCATCGGGCACTCTCAACTGCCTCGCGGTGGTGGTGTAGACCTGCGTCCAACCCGAATTGCTGGGGGGAATGGGGACAATTTCAATGAACGAACTGGTGGGAGGCGTCGGGCTCACCTGGAGGGTCATCGGGTAACCCTGCAGGCAATCCATCGTCAACGCGCGCGGCCGGTCCATCAGAACGGATGTTGCCGTCGTGGCTTGGGCCAGGGGCATCAGCGACCACCCGGCATTGACCGTTCGCGTAAGAGGAACCGTAGTGCCCTCGGCCCACCAGTTATCGGGGGAGGCGATGGGCCCCGTGGTCAGAGTGCCACAGGCGGGCGGATTCACCTGGAGTGTGAGCCGGAAATCCTTTTCATAGATGGCGGCGTAGTCAACTTGTATCGGGCTATTCGGAACCACGATGTCCCACTTGGTGCCGTCGGGCGCGGTGGAGTTGGTGACGTTGGAAACAAAATCGGCCAGCCGCAAACGGACGCCGGGAGCGATGGGTTGCGGCGTGGGGCCGTCCAGAGTGAGCAACTGCCCAACGGTCTCGCTCGCCCCGCGAGAAGTGGCCTGGGACACGCCATTCCAGCCGTGCGTGGCCGGGAACGGAACGGCCTGAGAGGTGACGAAGACAGAGGAGAGCAGCGCCGGGTCCGGCGTGTAAGTGTCCGCCATTTCGGAGGCAACACCCTGGGACTCCACATAGAAAGGAACTCGGCCGGAGGCGGGCTCCGGCGATTCCAGCTCGCCGGGGAGCGTAAAGGTGATGCGGAAGGCCCCTTCCGGGCTGCCTTCCAGCGCCACCGGAAGATCGCTGGTGAAAACGATTTCGGAGGGAGTGATCTTGAGGCCCCGGGGATTTTTCGAAAGCCCCACCGTTTGACCTCCGATCCCATCATTAATCCCCTCCCGGTTTCCGGAGGCGGAACGAAGGACTCCTTTGACAGCCTTCCCCGCAGCAGACAGATCCACACTGCCCAGCCCATCAGCGAAAACAACTATCGTCGATCCGGGAACCGCGCGGGTCTCCGCCGTCACCGGAGTCAGCGACCCATCATCCGCCCGAAGGAACGACTGCGCCCCGGTCTCGGGATTGCGCAGAATCGTGGGCGAAGCGGGAACGATCGGCAATTCGAACGCGGCGGAGGTGTGATTACCGTCGCGGACCCGTAAGACCTGAGGAATCGATGGATCCGTATCGTACGGTACCCGGAACTGCATGACATTACCCTGGCGGGTCAGCATGCGGATAGGTATGTGACCTCTAGCTCCAAACAGCAGTTCCGCGTTCTCCGATACCGGCGTGGTCTCCACTTCGACGATCGCGCCGGGCGTGATCGTCTGGCTCTTGGGTTGATCAGGCCGGTTTAGCTACGCCCCACCCGATTTAGTGACCGCCTTCATAGAAGGAACCGGCGTCGCCTCCACCTCAAAATCAACCTCCGCCTCCCCCGTCAGTTCCCCCACCCGGACTTCCACCTGGAGCTTGTCAGGGCCAGGGGCAAAGGGAGGGATCGTGATTCGGGGCGGGACCGGGACGCCTTCGGTCTTGACAGCCTTACCAGCCGCGCCGCCGCCCAGTTTGGAAATCGCCTGATACGTAAAGTCCGTACGCTGCGTCCCGCAGTTATCCCAGACCTCAATGTCCAACTGAGCCGGAACGCCCTGCAGGATCACCTCGGGCCGGTTGACGACGTAGGGCTTAATCTCACTCGCCACGCAGGGTTCCGTGGCGGGTTCGCTCGGGGCCGGCGGGGGCACGAACTCGATGAATTTGGTTTGTGGCTTGATAGTCGAAAGTGACTTGACCGTGTTCGCTTCTTTCCGAGCCACCTGAGCAGCATCCACAATAATCGGGACCTCAACAGTCTGCCCGCTAGCGATCCGAATGGGCCCGGAGGGCAGCGTAATGCCCGAAGCATCAGTCCCCTCCTCCACCCCCAACGTCAGAACTTCCTCCACCGTACTCTGATTGGTCACGCGGACGACGGTCCGAACCAGGCCGGTCCGCTGCGGGATGACGCGAAGTTTCCGGTCCGTGATAAGGCCGAGGTCAAAGAGGCGCGGACGAATATGAATAGCGATGGGCAACCGGACAGTCTCAGTCCTTTCGCCGCTGCGTAGGGTAATCGTCACCTCATCGGAGTACGTTCCGGCAGGCAGGCCCTCCGTATTAACGCTTACGGTCAACGCGGGTTTGACGGCGTCGCCGCGCCAAACGCCGGAATCGCGCGCAAGCTGGACGCGCCAGCGCCGGTCGATGCCTTCACTAAGGACCGCGGAGTACTCAAAAAAAGTGTACCCTTCGCCAACCACAGCCACGCTTTGCGGCAACGGCGATAGCTGCCCCTCCACCGCCACAAACGAAAGAGCCTCAACCGAAGTCAGCACCCGGTGGCCCGTCAGCGATCCCGTAAACAACCCAGGGCCGCTGAACACAATGTTCTGATAGGAATAGAGGCCATCCTTCCCAACGGGCACAATACCGGTGGTGCGGCCAGCGGCCTTCGTGTCCAGCCGCCGATTCACCGACGGCTTCTGAAACGAAACCTGGGATTCCGCCGGGTTGTCGCCAACGAAAGCGATGGACGTGCGAATGGTACCGGGAAGATCGGGCAGCGTCGGCGGCGCGGCGAAGCGGATCGAATAGGTACCCGCCTCCGAAATGCGGACCGAAAAGCCGCCATTGGTGTCGGTCTTCACAAGCGTCGCGCTGCCGCTCGGCTGCTTCTTAATGATGATGTCGATGCCCCCAACCGGCTTCCCACCCTGCTGCCCCCACACCCCCAACCCAGCCATCAACAAACCCGCAATCCACAACCGAAAGTTACCCATAACAACTACTGCGGACTCCCAGGGCCTCCGGGGCCATATTAATTTGTAATAAACTCAAGGCACTGTCGGCGTTCGGCGAAATCACCGTGTTACTATCCGCTGCCTCCTCCGGAGACCGTAGCGCCGAACAGGAGTTACTGCGCCGTATCTACGGCGAACTCCGCGGACTCGCCAGCGCCGCCCTCCGGCCAACAGATCGTACACGGCTCCAAACCACCGACGTCGTCCACGAAGCCTACGCAAAACTCTTCCGCGCCACACCCGTCGCCTGGGAGTCCCGCAAGCACTTCTACCGCTACGCCGCCGTCGTCATCCGCAGCCTGCTCATCGATCACGCCCGCGCCATCCGAGCCGAAAAACGCGGCTCGCTCCAACTCCACATGGAACTGACCGATGCCGTCACACTGGTCTCCAACTCCCCGGAGGAGTTCCTCATCGTCAACAACGCGCTGGAGCGCCTGGAAACGGCCGATCCGGAACTCGGCCAAGTGGTGGCGCTACGCTTCTTCGCCGGCCTCAGCGTCGGCGAAACCGCGGACGCCATGGGCTGTTCCGAGCGCACGGTAAAGCGCGACTGGCTGGCCGCCAGGGTCTGGCTGCAAGCCCAACTCCGAAACTAGCGAAGCAAGCGCGGATGCCCGGCCAGCAAGTACGCCTCCCGCGCCACGGAAAGCTCGTTGGCGCGGGACCGGGCACTCCCCTCCCGCTCCCGGATAGCGGCCAGCCCCTGCCGGGAAACCGTTGCCGCCCGGTAGGCGTGGCACCGGTCGGCCTCCGTGGCCGCGAGCTCGAAATAGGCGTCGGCATCGACAAATCGGCCAGCGCGAAGGCAGCCCGCCGCAACCTCGGCCACCGCCCCTGCCACCACGTGCGGAACCTGAAACTCCTGCCCCCAGTCAACAACGCGCTGCACCCATTCACTGCCACCGGCGTCATCCCCGGCCAGCAGAAACAACAGCGCCTGCACACCGCCCGCCCGGCACAGCAACTCCGGGTTCGCCTCACGGCGCGCCGTCTCCATCGCCGCCCGCAACTGGTTATCCACCCCAGGGGCGTCCGGCGCGGGCAGCATCGTACGGATCAGATCCAGTTGCAACGGATGGACGAATTCGTCATTGTCTCTGCCAACATGGGTCAGCGCCGCCTGAAACTCCGGGACCTCCCGAACGGTACGGGCCAGCGCCGCCGCCCGATACGGATACCGGGACATATTGTTCGCCTCCTGTCGCTGGATCGGAAGCACAGGCGGCCCCAGATCGGCCAGCAGGATCGCCCGCTCGTCGGGCAAATCGCGCAACGCCTCCATCGCCCCGGCCTCGTCCAACCGCAACAGCGCCGTCACGCAGTCGCGCACCGCGCCCGGCGCGGCGCCTGGCAGCAGCGCCCGCGTCCGGTCCGCCTGATCGTGCATCAGCCACGCCCACGCCAGACGCGCAATCAACTCCCCGTCCCACGGCGCCATCGCCACCGCCTGTTCCAACGAACGCACCGCCCGCCAATGCGCCCCGGCAAGCATCGCCTTCGTCGCGATGCCCAGTAACCGCTCCGCCTCCGCCGGCCTCGCCGTCCTCGGCCGCATCAACCACCATGCCGACCCGATGGCAACCGTCGCCACGCCAGCCGCCAGAACGCCGCGCCGCGAGTCCCGCAGAATCGCCAGCGCATCCACAAAGGCCGTAGCCGTCGGTTGGCGCTCCGCCGGATCCGGGGATAGCGCCCGCCGGATCGCTTTCTGCCACGCTGGATCCAGCGAACCGGGAAACGCCGGGTGCGGGTTGTTCTTCTCCAACGCCAGGCGCGCCGGGGTGTCGCTCGGGAACACCGGATGCCCCGCCACCATCTCAAATGCCAGCGCCCCCAGTGAGTAGATGTCCATCGCCGGCGTCGGTGCCGCGTTCCGAAACTGCTCCGGCGCCATGTACAGCGGGGTCCCAATCAGGCTCTCCGCCCCGGAATCCCCCGGCCCGGCCGGCGTCTCCCCGGCCAACCCGAAATCGGTGACCACCGCCCGGTCCGCCACCAGAATCACATTGCCTGGCTTCAGATCCCGATGCACAATGCACCGGCGGTGCGCCGCATCCAGCGCGGCCGCGATAGCGCGCAGAATCGGCAACGCCCCCTCCGGCGAAAACGCCCCCCCGCTTGCCAGTCGCTCCGCCAGCGTCGGGCCATCCAGCAACTCCATGGATAGTAGCGGCGTCGACTCATGAAAGTGCAGATCAAAAATCCGGCACACATTCTCGTGGCCGATCTGCCGCGCCAGCGCAATCTCCCGCCGGAACCGGGCCAGTGTGGCCGGCGCCCCACCCGCCCCCCGCAGTATCTTCACGGCCACTTCCGTATCCAGCTGCTCGTCGTGCGCCGCGAACACATCCGCCATCCCGCCCGCGCCGAGCGGGCGCAGAAGCCGGAACCGCCCCGCCAGCAGCGTCGCCGGCGGCCCGTCCATCTCAGCCAGCATCGAACGCACCACCCCCCCAACCTCCGCCGGAGCGGCGGCCAGCAACGCCTCGCGCTCCTCCGGCCCCACCTCAGAAGCAGCGTCGAACAACGAGCGAATTTGACGCCAGTATTCCGGGTCCATCGTTCAATACACCTGCACCCGCAGCGATATGGAATCAACCGCCGTGTCGTCGTGAATCGCGAAGTCCAGATGGGCATCGGCCTGGCCGGCGAAGATCCGCCGGTTAATCTCCGCAACGGAGAGGGAGAATCGATACTCCTTTTCCAGCACAGTGGGCGGATCCCCCGCCCAGGGCCGCCGGCCATAAACCAACGCCCCTCCGGTGAACGGAGCGAACCCGATCCACAACCGGTCATTGAGACCGGAAGCGCCCACGCGCCGCAGCCGCATCGTCACTTCCAGCGAGCAGAGCTTCCGGTTCGGCAGCGGCAGCGAGACAGCGAACAACTGGTCCTCGCCAGAAACGCCAAACCCGCGCCGTCCCAGCGGGAAGTTTTTATAGGTTGGCCACACCTGCAGATCATGACTGCGATGAACGTTCGGCCCCGAATAAGTGGCAACACTGGCGGGCATCATACACGCCGCCCAGGCAACCGACTGGGCCAGTGCGCACAAGACAGGAATAGGGCCGCGCAGCATCATGGTGAGCAGATAGAAAAGACACCGGGGGCCGCCCGTGAACCTACACCAGCACAACACCCCTTAACTATCTATGCGTATCCCAACAAAAAGCGGGTCAAAAAAAACCGTGTCACACCACTAGTGTCCCAACGTTGCGATCGGACTCGGCTGTAACCCCATCGTTTTCAGTAGGATCAGCGGGGATTTGCCTGGGAACGATTTGAACGGCTGGTTC
>JBIKOG010000337.1:0-6758 GCA_044358225.1 Bryobacteraceae bacterium
TTGCGATCCACAAGCTCTCTTGCCGTTCCCTCTGCTTGCGTGTTCCCAGCGCCATACCCCATTTTACCGGGGGACATTTCCCCCTTCAATTGTTTTCGCCCGCTCCGCCGACTTTAACCACGGGCTGCTAGGGGTGGGCGTGGTGGCGGGGCGTGAGTTTGTGGCGCGGGACGAGAATGTGGTGATTGTGAACGAGTCGTTCGCGCGTCTGGCGTTTGGGACGACTCCGGCGGTTGGGCACCGGGTGCGGTTTGGGGAGCGGGAGCGGATGATTGTCGGGGTGGTGCGGGATTCGAAGTATGCGTGGATGGGGGATTTTGAGCGGCCGGCGGCGTTTGAACCGTTTGTGGCGGATTCGGCGCGGGTGCAGCTTATGGTGCGGGCGGGTGTGGATCCGGAGACGCTGGTTCGGCCGTTGTTGCGGACGGCGGGGGGGCTGGACGCGGGGGCGTCGGTGGAGGTGAAGCCGATGAAGCGGGCGATGGGGATGGCGTATTTGCCGAGCCAGGTGGGGGCGGGTTTGTTGGGATTGATGGGGGTGTTGGGATTGTTGTTGACGGGGATTGGTTTGTTTGGATTGATGGCGTATTCGGTGGCGCGGCGGGTGCGGGAGATTGGGTTGCGGGTGGCGTTGGGGGCGGCGCCGGGACGGGTGTTGGCGCTGGTGTTTGGGGAGGGGGCGTGGCTGGTGGGGTTGGGGTTGGGGATTGGGTTGTTGGCGGCGTATTTTGTGACGCGACCGTTGGCGGCGTTCCTGGTGGAGGGGGTTTCCACTTCTGACCCGGTGACGTATTTGGCGGTTTCGTTGTTGATGGTGTTTTGCGGGTGGCTGGCTTGCGCGGTGCCGGCGAGGCGGGCGTTGCGGATTGAGCCGATGGAGGCGTTGCGGTGGGAGTGAGTCTATTGGTGGCGTAGGGCTTCGGTGGGTTGGATGGTGGTGGCTCGGCGGGCGGGGATTAGGGCTGCGAGGGTGGCGATGGTTAGGAAGATGGCCGTGGCGGCGAGGTAGGCGGGCGGGTCCGTGGGCTTGATGCCGAAGATGGCTTCTTCGAGGAGGTGACTGGTCCAATGGGCCATCGTTGCGCCGAGGGCGAGGCCGGTGATGGTGAGGATGGCGGCGCGTTTGAGGACGGTTTGGAGGATGTCTTTGGGGCGGGCGCCGAGGGCGACGCGGATGCCGAGTTCACGGGTTCGGCGGGCGACGGAGTAGGCGATTAACGCGTAGAGGCCGATGGCGGTGAGTAACAGGGCTGCCATTCCGAAGGCGGTGATGAGGGCCGATGTCGCTCGGGGGACGAAGAGGGCGGAGGCGAGTTGGTCGTTGCCGGTGCGGATGTGGAAGAACGTCGTGCGGGCGCGGGGGAGGGGGCCGTTGCGGACCGATAGGGTGAGCGGGCCGGTGATGGGTTCCTGGAAGAGGGGTTGATAGACGATGGGTTCGGGGACTTCGTCGAGGAAGAAGTTGGCGTGGTTGGCGACGACGCCGATGACTTCGAGTTCGGCTTTTTTGCCGATGCGGCGGCCGATGGGGTTGGCGGATTTGAAGAGGATTGTGGCGAGTTTTTGGTTGATGAGGACGCGGTTTTTGTCGCCGGTGGGGGCGAAGTCGCGGCCGGCGGTGATGGGGATTTTGAGGGCGTCGAAGAAGCCGGCTGAGATGGAGTATTGGGCGATGAATTGGGGTTTGATGCCGAGGTCGGTGGACCAGCCGCCGAGGGTGAGGGGGACTGAGTTCGATACGGCGGTGCCGGGAGTTTGAAGGAGTTCGCGGACGAGGGGTTCGACGGGGGTTCCTTCGAGGACGGGGTCGAATTGGGCGAAGGTGGTCTGTTCGGGGTGGAAACCGGGGTTGAGTTGTTGGGCGTTGTGGAGGCTGCGGAGGAGGAGGGCGGTGGCGATGGTTAGGACTACGGTGAGGGCGACTTGGGCGATGACGAGGGCGTCGCGGAGGTGGTGTTTGTGGGGTTGCGGGCTGGTGGTGCGCCAGGCGGCTAAGGCGCCGGATGTGATGGTTGCGGTTAGGGTGAGGGCGAGGGTGAAGAGGGCGATGGGCCAGTTGATGGGGATGGTGAGGTCGAGGACGGTGGGGAGTTCGGGGAGGGGGAAGGTGGCGATAGATTTGAGGAGGGTGTGCGTAAGGGCCAGGCCGAGGGTGCCGCCGGTGAGGCCGAGGGTGAGTGATTCGGTGATGAGTTGTTTTGTGAGATGCCAGCGGGTGGCGCCGAGGGCGCGGCGGGTGGCGAGTTCCTGTTGGCGGGCGGCGCCGCGGGCGAGTTGGAGGTTGGCGGCGTTGGCGCAGGCGATGAGAAGGACGAAGATGGACAGGGCGCCGAGGAGTTGGAGGAGGGTCTTTGCCAGGTCGCGGAAGTTGGAGAGGAACTGGCCGGCGGGTTCCAGTTTGATTTTGCGGGGGCCGGAGAGGAGCCAGTTTTCGGCGACGGGGTAGTGGGAGTCGACACGGGCGATGGCGAGGTCGATGGCGGATTGGGCTTGTCTGGGGTCAATTTGAAGGTGTAGGCGGGCGAAGAGGGTGACGCCGATTTCGGCTTCGTTTGCTTTGGGGATGAGCTGCCAGAGGGCGGGGAGGTAGCCGGCGTTGACGCCTCGGAAGCCTGGTGGCGCCACGCCGGACACGGTGGCCGGGCGGCCGTTCAGGCGGATGCCGTGTCCGACGATGTTGGGATCGGCGGCGAAGCGGCGGCGCCAGAAGGGCTCGCTTATGAGGACTTCGGTAGGGTCGGTTGGGGGCCGGCCGATGAGGGGCGTGAGTTGGAGGGTTTGGTAGTAATTCGCCGTGACTTGCTGGCCCCAGAGGCGTTCGTTATCCAGGTGGTAGGCGTGGGCGGGGCGGTAGGCGGCGAGTTGGGCGAAGTGGGTGGTGGCTTCGGCCAGATGGCGGTAGTTGGCCAGGTTGTACTCCATGCCGCGGCCGCCGATGGAGTGTTCGAGTTCGACGAGTTGTTGGGGGTTGGGGGCAGGGATGCGGTAGAGGAGCAGGGCGTTGACGGCGGCGGCGATGGTGGCGGTGGCGCCGATGCCAATGGCGAGGGAGAGGACGACGGCTGCTGCCCAGAGCGGGTTGTGGCGGAGGAGGCGCATGGACGCTCCTGAACACGATAGCGAAAACTGATGGGGGTAGGGAAATCCTTAATTACGGGGTTTCCTGGTGTCACGGTACCAAGGGGAAACTGAGGGGGAAGTCTTAGGGGTGGTCGGGTTTTTCGGGAATCTCGGGGATTTCCGGTAGCACGGCTCCAGGGGAAATCTGGGTTAGTTGAGGTATTGCTTTAGCCAGGCGAGGACTTCCATCATGTGGTGGCGGTTGTTTTCGCCCTTCAGGATCCAGTGGCCTTCGTCGGGGAACACCATCAGGCGCGCGGGGATGCCCTGGCGCTGGAGGAGTTTGAATGTCGTGATGCTTTCGCCGACGGGGACGCGGTAGTCGAGTTCGCCTTGGGTGGTCAGCGACGGGGTCTTCCATTCGGCGGCGTAGCGGAAAGGGCTTTGGTCCATCCATTGGCCCTTGCCGGATTCCCAGACCTTGGCGCCCATGCGGAGTTCGCGGGAGAGGCCGCCGTCGTTGACGCCGTATTGGGATTCGTTGTTCACGGCTCCGGCGTGGTTGACGATGCACTTGAACTGGCGGGTATGGCCGTTGAACCAGTTCATTAGATAGCCGCCGTAGCTGGCGCCGATGGCGCATTGTTTTTCGGTGTTCAGGTAGGGGTATTTGGCGGAAGCTGCGTCGACGGCTTCGAGGATCTCGCGGGCCGGGCCGCGGAGGACGTCGCGTTCAATATCATCAGCGAACTTTTCGCCGAAGCCGGTGGAGCCGGTGTAATTCGTCATTAAAAGGGCGTAGCCGGGGCTAGTTAGTAAGTGGTAGTTCCAGCGGGTCGTGAAGTTATCGCCCGACATGGCGTTTGGGCCGCCGTGGGGCATGACTAACAGTGGGTACTTTTTTGACTTATCGAGGGCCGGGGGTGGGACGAGGACGCTGTGGATGCGCTTGCCGTTTTTGGCGGTGAACCAGAAGTGCTCGGGCTTGGGCATGTCGAGCTGGGAGAGTTTGGCGGCGTTGAAGTTGGTCAGCAGCGTGTGGCTGGTGGGTTCGATACGGACGATTTCGGAGGGCTGGGTGCTGGAGCTGTAGGTGGCTACTAGTTTTGCTCCCGCATATTGCGGGTTGGTGTAGCCGCCTTCGGCGACGGCGAATAGCGCCGTTGGCGTGCCGCCGGTGGCGGACATTTGAAAGAGTTTGGTGAAGCCTTCGTCTTCGGCGGATAGCACGATGGTTGCGCTGTCGGGGGAGATGGTGAAGCCGCCGACGGCGCGGTCGAAGCTGGCGGTGATTGTCTGGTTCTTCGTGACCTTGAAGAGGCGGGAGAGGGCGTAGGGGTGCTGGGCGGTGGCGGTGCGGTCCTGCAGGGCGTAGAGGGTTTTGCCGTCGGGTGAGTACTGAGGCCGGGTGTAGCTGTGGCCGGGCTTGGTGAGCTGTTCGGGGACACCGCCGTTGCGGCTGATTTTGAAGAGATGGGTTTCGGTTTCGGCGGTCATCATCTGGTTCTTGTTCGTGGTGGCGGCGAAGATGATGTCGCGCGAGTTGGGGGCCCAGGTGGCTTGGAGAGTGGTGTCGGAACTCAAGCCGCCGCGGATGCCGGAGAAGCCGGGGGAATCGACGAGGGTGCCTTTGTCGAGGAGGTCGATGGGGGTGTTCCAGCCGGGTTCCCAGACGTAGAGATGGGGGCGGGAGTCATCGAGCCAGGCGTTCCAGTAGCGGATGGGCATGGCGTCATAGACGCGGGCAGTGGATTTGCCGGGGTTCTTGCGGGGGCCCTTTACCGTTGATTCAAACAGCAGGCCTTGGCCGTCGGGACGCCATTGGGGATTGGCGGCGGCGGTGGGTAGTGTCGTTACGCGTTGCGATTCGCCGCCTTGGATGGGGAGGATGTAGATTTGGGCTACGTCGTCGCCTTCGCGTTTGGCGGTGAAGGCGATGCGGGTACTGTCTGGCGACCAGGCGACGCCGGATTCGGGACCGCGGCTGGCAGTCAGGCGGCGGGCTGGGGTGGCGCCATCGACGGGGACGATCCAGAGATCGCTCTGGACTTTGGCTGGGTCGTAATCGGGCTCGGTGAGGGAGAAGATGGCCCATTTGCCGTCGGGGCTGGGGATGGGTTCGCCGGTGCGTTTGAGCAGGTAGATGTCCTCGTGGGTGACGGGACGCTTCTGTGCCGGAAGGATGGCGGTAGCCAATAGAATCAGGGTGATGAGGCGCATGGGTTGCCTTTATTTTGGCATGTTGGCTAGGAGTTGGAAGAAGGTTTCCACCGCGTCGATGCCGCGGTGGAGATTGGGCAGGTGGAACTTTTCGTTGGGGGCGTGGAGGTTGTCGTCGGGGAGGCCGAAGCCCATCAGCACGCTGGGGATGCCGAGTTCGAGCTGGAAGAGGCCGACGACGGGGATGGAGCCGCCGGAGCGCATGTAGATGGTGGGTTTTTGGAAGGTTTGGGCGAGGGCGTCGGCGGCGGCGTGGAGGATGGGGTGATTGGGATTGACGACGCTGGCCGGGCCGGAGCCGAAGAGTTCGAAGCGGCTCACTACGCCGCGCGGGGTGGCTTGGGCGATGGCGGCTTTGAGGGCGGCGAGGATGGCGTCGGGGTCCTGGTTGGGAACCAGGCGGCAGCTGATTTTAGCGTGGGCTTTGGCGGGAATCACCGTTTTGAAGCCTTTGTTGACGAAGCCGCCGACGATGCCGTGGACTTCGAAGGTCGGCCGGGACCAGGTGCGTTCGAGGACGCTGAAGCCCGCTTCGCCGGTCAATTCGGGCGAGCCGACTTCGCGCTGGCGGTACTCTTCTTCGTTGAAGGGGAGCGTGCGCCAGGCGGCGAGTTCCTCGGGGGCGGGGGATTCGACGGCATCGTAGAAGCCGGGGATTTTGATGTGGCCGTCGGTTCCTTTGAGCGCGGCGATGATGTGGGCGATGGCTTCGAGCGGGTTTGGCGCGGCGCCGCCGTAGACGCCGGAGTGGAGATCCTGCGCGGCCCCTTCGACATGGAGTTCGCCGAAGATGCCGCCACGGAGGCCGGTGCAGAGGGTGGGCAAATTGGGCGCGAACATTTCGGTGTCGCAGATGAGGGCGGCGTCGGCTTTTAGCGCCTCGCGGTGGGCGGGGACGTAGGCTTCGAGATGATCGCCGCCGTCCTCTTCTTCGCCTTCGATCAGGACCTTGATGTTGATGGGCAGTTGGCCGTCGCGGGCGATGGTGCGGCGGATGGCTTCCATGAGAATCAGCGTTTGGCCTTTGTCGTCGCAGGCGCCGCGGGCGAAGATATCGTCGCCGCGGATTTCGGGTTCGAAGGGCGGGGATTTCCAGAGTTCGAGAGGGTCCGGGGGCTGGACGTCGTAGTGACCGTAGAGCAGGAGCGTGGGCTTGCCGGGGGCGCCGGTGAATTCGGAATAGACCAGCGGGTGACGGTTTTCCGCTTCAATGAGAGTCGTTTGGGGCAGACCGGCATCTAACAGGAACTGCTGCACCCACTGGGCGGCGCGCCGGCAATCGGCGGCGTGGTCCGGACTGGTGCTGATGCTGGGAATTCTGAGGAATTCGTCCAATTTTTCAACGACGGTGGGTTTCACACTTTCAGTTTATGCATACGAATCGGTTGGCCAATGAACAGAGTCCGTATTTGCTGCAGCACGCGGAGAACCCGGTGGATTGGTATCCGTGGGGCCCGGAGGCGTTTGCGAAGGCGCGG
>JBIKOG010000123.1:0-22472 GCA_044358225.1 Bryobacteraceae bacterium
CGCCCAGGGCTTCCAAAAGCAGCTCCAAAAGAACATCACCCTCGAAATCAACCAGGCCGCCAACCTCGACGTGAAGCTCGCCGTCGCCAGCCTCGCCACCGAAGTCCAGGTCACCGAAGAAGCCCCGCTCCTCCAAACCGAAACCGGCAACGTCGGCACCACCATCAACTCCCAAACCCTCGACGAACTCCCCCTCGTCCAGCGCGACGTCATGGCCGTCGTTCGCCTCGCCCCCGGCGTCGTCGCCAAGTCCCAGGTCGGCGATGCCCGCGGCGGCCGCGGCGTCTTCAACTCCAACTTCTCCGTCGGCGGCGGCCGCACCTCCACCAACGAAGTCCTCCTCGATGGCGCCGTCAACACCATCGGCGATTTCAACGGCGTCGCCTTCTCCCCGCCCCCCGATGCCGTGCAAGAGTTCCGCGTCGAAACCAACTCCTTCTCCGCCGAATTCGGCCGCACCGGCGGCGGCGCCGTCAACATCGTCACCAAGTCCGGCGGCAACCGTTTCCACGGCACCGCCTACTACTACCACCAAAACGATTTCCTCAACGCCAACAGCTTCGTCAACAACCGCTTCGGCACCGTCCGCCCCGTCCTCCGCCGCCATCAATACGGCTTCACCGCCGGCGGCCCCGTCATCATTCCCAAACTCTACAACGGCAAAAACAAAACGTTCTTCTTCACCGCCTTCGAAGGCCGCCGCGAAAAGGATCCCGTCCGATCCATCACCTCCGTCCCCACCGCTCTCGAACGCAACGGCGACTTCTCCGAAACCCGTTTCCTCGCCGCCAATGGCGCCCAACTCATCAACATCTACGACCCCGCCACCTCCCGCGTCGTCAACGGCGTCCGCTCCCGCGCCCTCTTCCCCAACAACCAAATCCCCCGCGATCGCTTCAACCCCGTCGCCCTGAAAATGCTCGCCGAATACCCCGACGCCAACCGCGCCGGCTCCTCCATCACCGGCCGCCAGAACTACCTCTTCGCCGGCAACCGCGGCTACTCCCGCGATCTCTCCACCACCCGCCTCGACCACAACTTCTCCGAGAAACACCGCATCTTCGGCCGCTACTCCCAGCAGAAATCCCTCGACACCCAACCCTCCGTCAAAGTCCGCTTCACCAACTCCAACAACACCAAGGACTCCTTCTACAACACCGGGCTCGACGACACCTTCCAAATCACCCCCCGCCTCTTCAACGTCTTCCGCTACATGTACGTCCGCTACCGCGCCAACCTCGTCTCCAACACCCTCGGCTTCGACCCCACCACCCTCGGCCTCCCCGCCTACATTCGCGACTCCGCCAACGTCCTCATCTACCCCAACGTCTCCATCGGCTCCGGCATCCCCGACCTCGGCGGCACCGCCTTCAACAACCAGCCCCGCGACACCCAGGGCTTCCAGAACAACCTCCTCTATGCCCGCGGCAATCACACCCTAAAGATGGGCGCCGAGTACCGCCTCTACCGCTTTTACCCGTATCAAATCTCCAATCCCACCGGTGCCTACACGTTCAACCAGTTCTACACCTCCAACGATCAAATCGGCACCGCCCGCCCCGAACAGGGCCTCGGCCTCGCCAGCTTCCTATTGGGCTTCGGCGCCTACACCTACGAAAAAGTCGAACCCCTCAGCGCCTTCCAACACTACATGGGCAGCTACTTCCAGGACGATTGGAAAGTCACCTCCAAGCTCACGCTCAACTTGGGCGTTCGCTGGGAAGCCGAAACCGGCACCGGCGAAGCCCACGACCGCCTGACTTATTTCGACCGCGCCAAAGGCGCCATCCAGTTCGCCGGCGGCCCCAACCCGCGCACCATCCGCAAGACCAACTGGCGCAACTTCGGCCCCCGTCTCGGCTTCGCCTACCGCCTCGACAACAAGACCGCCGTCCGCGGCGGCTACGGCATCTTCTATCTCCCCATCGGCCTCGAAACCGCCATCGTCACCACCCCCTTCAACTACAACGTCATCGCCGACGTCTTCAACGCCGACTACTCCCCCCGCACCACTCTCTCCAACCCCTTCCCCAACGGCATCGTCCGTCCCAACTCCACCAACCGCGTCGACGACGGCACCTTCCGCCTCGGCAACAACGCCAACATCGTTCTCCGCGATCAGCCCAACTCCTACGTCCAACAATGGAACTTCGCCGTCGCCCGCCAGATCGGCCGAACAAGTTCCCTCGACGTCACCTACTTCGGCAACCGCGGCATCCGCCTCCCCACCAACTCGCTCGAACTAAACCAAATCGATCCCAAGAACCTAGCCAACGGCGGCGCATTCCTCAACGAGCGCGTCCCCAATCCCTTCTTCGGCCGCGGCCTCCCCGGCCTGCTCTCCCAAGCCACCATCCCCCGCATGCAGCTCTTGAAGCCATACCCCCAATTCGCCTCACCCACCACCGCCAACGCCTATGGCGGCAGCTTGATCTACTTCCGCCCGCCCGTCGCCGATAGCATTTATCACGCCGTCACCTTCCGCTACGACCGCAAGTTCACCAAAGGCTTCAGCCTCGGCGCCCACTACACCATCTCGAAGGTCCTCGAAACCGGCGGCGGCGGCAACGGTATCGCCTTCCTCGATCCCGCCGGCATCCGCGACATCTACAACATCCGCCTCGAACGCAGCGTCGGCTCCTTCGACGTGCCCCAGCGTCTCGTCGTGACATTTGCCACCCAACTCCCCTTCGGCCGCGGCAAGCAGTTCTTCAACAAAAGCAAACTCGCCAACCGCTTCATCGGCAACTGGCAGTTCTTCGCCAACGGCACCATGCAGTCCGGCCTACCCGTCAACGTCGGCGGCCCGGACATCTCCCGCATCGCCGGCGCCAACCCCTCCCGCGCCAGCGTCGTCGCCGGTGTCGATCCCAAACTTCCGCTCTCCCAATCCATCGCCAATAGCCGCGACTGGTCCAACGCCTGCGGCTGCACCAAACCCTGGTTCAACCCCGCGGCCTTCACCACCACGCCCGAATTCCAAATCCCCAACGGCCCCCGCTTCCTCCCCAACGTGCGCGAAGGCTGGCTCCGTTCCATCGACGCGAATCTTCAAAAATCCGTCTTCGTCACCGAGCGCATCCGCCTCTCGCTCCAGCTCCGCGCCTTCAACATGCTCAATCAGGTCAGCTTCGGCGGCCCCAGCGTCATCACCGTCGGCCAGGCAAACTTCGGCTCCGCCGGCGGAGTCGTCGATAACGCCCGCCGCGCCGAAGTCGGCGCTAAGCTCTACTTCTGAGCAGCAACGCCAGCGCCCCGGCCACGCCAAGCAAATATGCCGTCCCCGGCTCCGGCACACCCACGTCCGGCACCGCATCGAACGCCGTATCGTACAGCAGCGTCGACAGTCCGGAGTCGTATAACTGAAACGCGAACTGGTCCGGCGTCAGCCCCGCGCCCACTGTCGTCGTCAACAGAAAATCAAATCGAAACGCCGTCCCCGCCGTGAATGCCTGTGTGTACACCGCCGACGAGTTCAACAGGTCCACGTTCAAATCCAGCGTCCCGTTGCTCTGCCAGATACCCGACGAAAGTGCCGGAAACGGCCCCACCGTGAACAACCCCGACGTCAGGTCCGCCCCCGATAGCGGCAGCCCGCTTCCCCCTCCCAGGTCGAACAGCGACAACGCGGCCAGCGTACTCCCGTTCCCCGCACCCGTCAGTTGAAACGCCGCCACATACGTCGTCCCCGTCGTAAACAACGAAGAGTCCAACAGCGTCGTCGACGTATCCAATTCCAACGTCGCCGCCGGGGCCACAGCCCCAATCATCAACAGTGCCAGCCAACGCATCACACCCCTCCTCCGCCGCGCCGTCCGCGCACGCATCCACAATCCTACGGACAACCCGCGCACGCCGGAATAGCGATCTGCCCGGATTGCCCTAAGTAGAACTACTCAATCCAGCAGCGCCTTATTCTGCACCGCGAACCGCAACAAGGCATGCGACCCATGCAGATCCAACTTCTGGCAGATATTCGCCCGATGGTTCTCCACCGTCCGCGGGCTCAAAAACAGCTGCGCCGCAATGTCCTTGTTCGTCTGATACCCGGCAATCAACCCCAGCACGCGCCGCTCCGTGGCCGTCAACTGTTCAATCCCCGGATGCTGCCGCGTCAACGCCGCGTTCCGCTTGTTCCGGTTCACCAGATACGCCGAAATCGCCGGGCTGATGTAGTACCGCCCCGCCGCCACCGCGCGGATCGCCCCCACAATATCCTGCACCGCGCTGTCCTTCAGCAGATACCCCTGCACGCTCCGGTTCATCGCCTCGTTGAACAGTTCCTCGTCCTTGTGCATCGTCAGGATCACAATCGCCGTCGCCCGCTGCTCTTCCTGCAGCGCCTTCACCACCGCAAACCCATCCATCTTCGGCATGTCGATGTCCAGCACCGCCACCGCCGGGTCGTGCTGCCGGATCAACTCCAGCGCCGCCGCCCCGTCCTCCGCCTCGCCCACAATCTCCAGCCCCGTCTCCTCCGCCACCACGTAGCGCAACCCCCGTCGGAACACCGGGTGATCGTCAGCGATCAGAACGCGAATGGGGGCCTCGGGCATGAGCTTTGTCGATCTCTAGAATTATAACGGTGCCCTCCCCCGGCTCGCTGCGCAGCGTGTAGCTGGCCCGCAGGATCCGCGCCCGCTCCGCCAGGCTCGAAAGCCCCAATCCCTCATGCCCCGCACCCGCGGCAGCAATGCCCCGCCCGTTATCCCGGATCTCCAACCGCAGTCCCCCGTCCGGCCGCGTCACCACCACTGCCGCCTCCGTCGCCGCCGAATGCTTCAGGATGTTGTTCACCGCCTCCTGCACAATCCGGTACAAATGGATCTCGTCCTCGCTCGCCAGCGCCCCCGCCAACTCCTCCACCTCCACCACAAACCGGATCCCCGACGCCGCCCCCGCCCGCCGCACCGCCGCCTCCAACGCACTCCCCAACCCCAGCCTCTCCAGCTGCTGCGGCCGCAGGTTCGTCGCAATCTCCCGCACCTCGTCAATCGCCAGCGACGCCGCGTCGGCGATCTCCTGCAAATGCGGCTCCGCCCCGCCCCCCGCCTTCCCCAACCCCAGCAGCGCGTGGTTCCGGATCACGCTCAAGTTCTGCCCCAAACTGTCGTGCAGCTCCGCCGCAATCTTCTTCCGCTCCGCCTCCTGCGACGCTAGCAGCATCCGCGAAAACGCCTCCCGCGCCGCCTGCGCCTTCCGGAATCCGTCCACCCGCCGGCGGTACAGCGCAACCACCGCGCCCGCCAATAGCCCCGCCGCCAACAACCGGAACCACCATCGCTGCCACGGCGGCGGAACAATCGTCACCGCCACCGCCGCCTCCTGCCCGCTCCACTTCCCGTCGGAATTCGTCCCCCGCACCCGGAACGTGTACTGCCCCGCGTCCAGGTTCGTGTACGTCGCCTCCCGCCGGTCCGTGTACCGCCAATCCGTGTCGAACCCCTCCATCCGGTAGGCGTAGCGCAGTTGCTGCGGGGCCGAATAGTCCAGCGCCGCAAACGCAAATCCAATCATCGGGTCCCGCCACGATAGCTCCAGCGGCTTCCCCGCATCGAACCCCGCCACCGGTTGCCCCAGCTTCCGAAACTCCGTAATCACCACCGGCGGCTCATACGCCCGGTCCGCCAGCGCGCTCGGCAAAAACCGGTTGTACCCATACGTCCCGCCGAAGCTCAGGTACCCGGACGCCGCCGCATACCCCACACCGCCGTTGAACTCGTTGTCCTGCAAACCGTGGCTGATGTCGTAGTTCCGAAACGTCCCCGTCCGCGTATCCAGCCGCGACAAGCCCTGATTCGTCGACACCCACACCTGCCCGTTCGGTGCCGGCAGAATGGCGTTAATCGTATCATTCGGCAACCCCTGCGCCGTCGTGTACCGCGTCGCCTTTCCCGTCGCCGGTTCCAGCCGGTTCAGCCCCGTCGTCGTCCCCACCCACAACACCCCGTCCCGCTCCAACAACAACGAAAACACTGCGTCCCCCGACACCGGCCGGTAGTGCGTAAACCGCCCCGTCGCCGGGTCCAGCCGGTCCATCCCGAACTGCCGCGTGCCAATCCACAACCCGCCATCCCCGGCCACCGCCAGCGCCCGGATGTCGTTCCCCGCCAGCGAATCCGGATTGTCCGCCTCATGCCGGTAATGCTGCGTCTGGCCCGTCACCGGGTCCACACGGTATAGCCCGCCGCGGCCTCCGGCCCAAACGGCGGAGGGTGTCCGCACCACCTGGTAAATCGTGTCTCCCTCCAGTAGCTTGCGGCGTACGGCGCCGTTGGCGCCCAGCTCCACCAGCCCGCCCGATGTCCCCAGCCACAACATGCCCGCGCCGGCCGCGGCGATCGAATACACCACGGCTCCGGAGAACACGGCCGCGAACTGCCCGGTCACCGGATCCTGCCGGTCCAGCCCATGGCGGATCCCCATCCAGATGGCGCCGTCCGGCGCTTCAAAGATCGCGCGAATCGAACGGTCCCGCATGCCGCGGCCCACAGAGGCAAACCGCAGCCGCATGGGACTGAAACGGTTCAGCCCTCTTCCGGCGCCCACCCAATAGGCTCCCGAACGGTCCACATGGAGCGACCGCACGTCGGACGACGAGAGCGACGCCGGGTCCGCCTCCTCATGCGCATAGTGCAACGGGGCGCCACCGGCGCGCACGCGGCTCAATCCGTTCTCCCCTCCCACCCACAGTTCGCCCGCGGCGTCCTCCCACATGGCCACCACTTCCTTCACCGTCACAGGCAACGCCGCGAACTTGCCGCCCGCGGCCGGCTGGGCCGAAACACCCACGGCTGTCCCCGCGTACAGTGTCCCGTTCCGCCCTCGCAGCAGGGAATGGACCACAGGGCTCGCCGGCTGCTCCGCCATGGCGGTGAATCGCCCCGTGGCCGAGTCAAACGCAAACAGCCCATGGTGCCGCGTTGCCACTGTGAACCGCCCCGGCGCGTCTTCCAACAGCGCCGTAATCTCCACCCCCGGCAACGGGTAGGCCGTGAACGTCTCGCCGTTTCTGCGATGCAAGCCGCCGAACTGCGTGGCCACCCACAACGTCCCGTCGCGATCTTCCAGCAGCGCGCTGGCGTTGTTGTCCCGCAGCGCATAGCGGCGGAACCTGCCGGAAACGCGGTCAAACGCGGCCACGCCGCCGCCCGTCGTCGCCACCCAAAACGTTCCCTGCCGGTCTTCGAGCAGCGCGGAGACGGAGTTGTTCGGCAGCGAATCCGGCTTCTCCGCCGCGTGGCGGTAAATGCGGAACGTCTGGCCGTCGTAGCGGTTCAACCCGTCCTGCGTGCCGAACCAAAGGTAGCCCTGGCGGTCCTGCAGAATGCAGCGAACGGTGGCCTGCGAAAGCCCTTCGGCCAGCCCGAAGCGTTCAAACGGCAACGGCGGCGCCGCCACTGCGGCCACCGCCATCGCCAGCAAAAATTGGAACGTAGGGAACCGCAATCTCGCCCAGTGTAACCCGTCGCCTCAGCGAATGGCCCCGCCCGCAATCACCCGCGGCGTATACGTGATCGGCGCGGTGGAGGAGTTGGTAAATTCCAGCGCAATCGCCACCGTCGCCCCCGGCGCCAACAGATTGTTCGGCCCCAGTCCCGCCACCACGTACGGCCGTCCCAACGGCGCCGCGCACGTCGTCGTCCCCCCGCTGTTGAGCATCGCGGCATTCGCGCTCAAGTTATCCGCCACCAGCGCCACCGGCCCGAAGATTGACGATTGCCCGCCGTTGCGCAGCGTCACCGTCTGCTGCCACCGCCGCGTCACCAGGTTCTGCCGGAAACCGCCCAGCGTGATCTCCACCAGCGGCGTCACATTCGCGGCACACAACTGCCCCTGCACCTCCAGCGTCAACGGCGTGCGCGCGAAGCAGCCATCAATCGCAGCCGAACGGATAGCCAGGGGAAAGCTTCCCGCCTGCAACGGCGTGCCGGAGAGCAAGCCCGCTTCCGTCATCGATAGGCCAACGGGCAACGTACCTTCCACCTCGAAGGTGATCGGCCCCTGCACACCGGTGGCGCCGAAGTTCACGCTGTAGGGCGTATTCACATAGGCGTTCGACAGTACAGGCGGCGTCACCGTCATGGCACACTGGCCCACAACGTCGGCCACGCCGGTGCTCATACCTCTCCGCCCGCTGGAATCCGCCACCGAGAGAATAAAGAAGTAATGGCGGTAAAGCGCCCTGGCTGACGCCGTAACGTCCCCGAAAATGACGCCATTCTGCAACCGCAGATTGGTGAACTGCAACTCAGTCGTCGTCGCCGGAACTCCACTCGCCGACAGACCGTGATGATAAACCCGCTGCACACCCAGCGTTAAGGGGCCCGGGCTCCCGCCCGCAACGGTCCCAAGACGGAGACCAGCCAGGGACGTTCCAGGCGCAATCGCAATGTTCTCTCCTTTCACCTGGGGCGCGCCGTAGTTACACGCCAGCGCTGGATCTCGCCTGGCCGATCGGCCCGCGCCATCAAGAGCCCAGAGTAGATCCTGGTCGATTTTCATCGCTGCTCCGAACGCATAACGATGTATGCCCGGCTGAAATGTAGAGGGCTGTTCCTGATTCGGATTTCCGGGAAAAAAGAAGTTGTTCCCGGACCCGACAGGAAAGGTCACCGGCGTCGTCTGCACATTGAAGTAACCGAAGTAGGCGGTGGATTCCTCGCTATTGATCGCGACGAGCTCCCCTGCGGAGTGAGCAAAGGTGGTTGGCACTCCCCGGAAGTTTGAGCTAGACGCCGACATCTCAGCCTCATAGGGTGGAGTCAGTGTCCGCCACTCATACAGCCGCATCGTCTCCTGGTTTGCGCCTCCCGGGTTCAGCACCACGACAAGCCCCAGCGGAAGCGGCTGCGTGAACGACAGGATCGTACTGCCCGCCGGCACTGGCGCGGCAATCCGCGTCATTCCTGCCTTCGACACGTTCTCCACGCATTCCAAAATGGCCTCAACATTTCCCTGACCGAGCAAGGACACCGACAGCAACAGTCCGACATATATAGTTCGCATATATTCCTCTTCCTTCTAACGAATGGCCCCGCCGGCAATCACCCGCGGCGTATACGTGATTGGCGCGGTGGAGGAGTTGGTGAACTCCAGCGCAATCGCCACCGTCGCCCCTGGCGCCAACAGATTGTTCGGCCCCAGTCCCGCCACCACGTACGGCCGTCCCAACGGCGCCGCGCAGGTCGTCGTCCCCCCGCTGTTGGCCATCGCGGCATTCGCGCTCAAGCTATCCGCCACCAGCGCCACCGGCCCGAAGATCGACGATTGCCCGCCGTTGCGCAGCGTCACCGTCTGCTGCCACCGCCGCGTCACCAGGTTCTGCCGGAAACCGCCCAGCGTGATCTCCACCAGCGGCGTCACGTTCGCCGCGCACAACTGCCCCTGCACTTCCAGCGTCAACGGCGTACGGTGGAAACACCCGTCGTCGCCGGTGGAGCGCAGTGTGAGCGGGAAGGTTCCGGTCTGCACCGGCGTACCGGAAAGCACGCCCGTTGGCGTCAAGGTCAGGCCGGCCGGCAGCGTGCCTTCCATGGCGAAGGTGATGGGCCCCTGCGTTCCGGTGGCACTGAAGTTCACGCTGTACGGCGTGTTCACATACGCGTTCGATAGTACAGGCGGCGTCACCGCCATCGGACAGATATTCACCACGTCGGCGGTTCCCGTACTGAACCCTCTCCGCCCGGCGGAATCGTCCACAGACAGGATGAAGAAGTAGTGCCGGAACAGGGCGCTCGCTCCAGCCGCAACATCCCCGAATACAACTCCGTTCTGCAAACGAAGATTGCTGAATTGGACATCCGACGTGATCGTCGGGGCCTGATTCGACGACAAGCTGTGACGGAACACCGTTGACACGTTCGCCGTCAACGGCCCAGAACTCCCACTGGTGACGGTCCCAAGGCGCAAACCCGCCGCCGTACCACCCAGCGGTACTGCAATGGGTTCCGCCTTTACCTGCGGTCCGGAGTAGCCGCACGCGAGTTCGGGTGTCTTTCTTGCAACCTGAATCATAGAGTCCAGGATCCAGATCTGGTCGCGGGAGTCAGGAACCGGCGTTCCGAATTGATTGCGAAATACCCCCGGCGGAAATGTGGACGGCTGCCCCACATTCGGATTCCCCGGCAGGAAAAAGTTATCGGCAGTACCGACAGGTAGAGTGACGGACGTCGAAAGTAGATTGAAGAAACCGTAGTAGGCGGCCGACTCTCGGCTTTCCACCACCGCCAGTTCCCCTGCGGCGTGAGCGAACGCGAGCGGTATTCCAGCTGTGTTGAGAGTTCCGGCCGTCACGGGGGCCTCATAGGGGGGCGACTGCGTTGTCCAAGTACCAATTTGAATCGTCTCCTGGTTGGCCCCTCCCGGGTTCAACACGACAGAGACCCCTCCAGGCAGCGGCTGTGTGAAGGACATCACCCTCGCGCCAGCCAGTACCGGCGCCGCGACACGTGAAGCTCCCGCCCTCGTCGCCGTATCGACGCACTCCAAAACCGGCAGTACATTTCCCTGGCCCAACAACGGCACACAACATAAAAATCCGATCCATATACGAGTCATCCCCCGAGTATCTTCCCCGGCAAGGAAAGAGAAAATGACGAACGCCACCCGTTCCCGTAAGTAGTCCTACTCACCTGGCACCGCCCAGCCCGTTCGCTGCATTCCCAGCAAGCAGCCCGACGGGTCTCCAACAAGCACACGACTCTCCCAAACCACGCGACGTCAATGCGTCACGGCACTCCTCCTCCGCCCCGCCGCCCTCGCACCAAGCTGCCGGAACAACCGCGACGCAAGCACCTTCATGGCCTTCCAGCAGCGCAGAAACCGAATTGTTCAGCAGCGATTCGGGCGTCTCCGCCGTTTGGCGGTAGATGCGGAAAGGTAACTGGAAACGTGCCAGCCCGCAATCTCGCCCAGTGTAACCCGCCGCCTTAGCGGATCGCCCCTCCCGCAATCACCCGCGGCGTATACGTGATCGGCGCGGTGGAGGAGTTGGTAAATTCCAGCGCAATCGCCACCGTCGCCCCCGGCGCCAGCAGATTGTTCGGCCCCAGTCCCGCCACCACGTACGGCCGTCCCAACGGCGCCGCGCACGCCGTCGCCCCCCCGCTGTTGGCCATCGCGGCATTCGCGCTCAAGTTATCCACCACCAGCGCCACCGGCCCGAAGATCGACGATTGCCCGCCGTTGCGCAGCGTCACCGTCTGCTGCCACCGCCGCGTCACCAGGTTCTGCCGGAAACCGCCCAGCGTGATCTCCACCAATGGCGTTACATTCGCCGCGCACAACTGCCCCTGCACCTCCAGCGTCATCGCTGTGCGCTGGAAACATCCGTCCCCGCCCATGGAACGTAACGTCAACGGAAAACTCCCCGTCTGCACCGGCGTGCCCGAAAGCACTCCGCCGGCCGTCATCGCCAGCCCCACCGGTAGTGTTCCCTCCATCGCAAACGTGATCGGCCCCGGCCCCCCGCTGGCACTGAAGTTAACGCTATAGGGCGTATTCACATAGGCGTTCGACAACACAGGCGGCGTCACCGTCATCGCGCACGGGTTCACCACATCCGCTACCCCCGTTCTCAACCCTCTGCCCCCGGCGGAGTCAGTCACGTCCAGAATGAAAAAGAAATGCCGGTGCACCGCCGCGCCCGCCGTCACGTCTCCGAAAATTACTCCGTTCTGCACCCGCAGATTACTGAAGTGCACGTCGCTCGTGGGCGCCGGTGCGGAGAATGTGCTGCGCCGGAACACCAGCGGTACCTTCACCGTTAACGCTCCGGGGGCCCCGCCCGTCACCGTTCCCAACCGCAAACCGGCCGTCGCCGTCCCCTGCGCCACCGACACAGATTCCGCCTGTATCTGGGGCATGGGGTTGCCGCAGGCAAACTCGGGTACTCTTCTAGCCACTGCAGGCAGGCTGCCCAAAATCCAAACCTGGTCGCGGCCATAGGGAATCGGAACTCCGAAGTGATTGCGAAAAACGCCCGGCGGAAATGTAGAGCGCTGACCTAAATCCGCATTCCCCGGTGTAAAAAAGTTAGTCGCCCCTCCCGCGACATTCGTCACCTCCGGCCCATAAACGTTGAAGAAGCCATAATAGGCGGCGGACTCCTGACTCTCAAACGTCACCGGCTCACCTGCCGAGTGCGCAAACGTCAGCGAACCAGAGATCCCCAACGCCGAACTCGCCAGCAGCGTCGCCGAATACGGCGCGTTCGACGTCGTGTACAGCGACACCAAAACCGTCTCCTGGTTTGCCCCTCCCGGATTCAGCACCGCCGCAAGGCCTACCGGTATCGGCTGGGTAAACGACACGGTCGTGCTCCCGGCCAGTACGGACGCGGCAACACTCGACGTACCGCCCTTCGTCACCGTGTCGACGCACTCCAGTATCGGCAAAACAGGCGACTGCCCCAGCAGCGACACGCCAACCAGTAACCCAATCCCTACGGCTTTCATCCCCCGAGTATCTTCCCCGGCAAGGAAAGAGAAAATGACGAACGCCACCCGTTCCCGTAAGTAGTCCTACTCAACTGACCGCCCGTATAACGTCACCTGACCGCCCGCCGCCCCGCTCCTTCGCTCCATTCTCAGCAAAAACACCATTGGCGCTCCACCTGCAACTCCATTTCCGGAAATTACACCCCATGGCATTCGGAATCTACATGGCCGGCCTCGCCCTACTCGGTGCCGGCCTCATCTACGCCGCAGTCATCCTTCGAGTCTCGACACAGTGGATCGTCGTTGGCGCCATGGTCGTCGTCGGACTCGGAGTCCTCTCCGGCGTCAAAGCCACCAAAGGACGCGACCCTTCTTAGCCGCGAGTCAGGAAATCTCAAATGACCCATACCACTAGACGCTTTTGCCTCGCCGCATTCGTCCTCGGCCCCCTCGCTTTCGCCCAGACGCGAACGCAGGACCGCGGCGCCGTCACCGCCACCATCAACGACTGCGAACGCCAGACCAACAGCTTCGTCGGCTCCCTCCGCCAGGCCCTCAGCCAGGCCAACGTCCGCTACGAACGCAAAGAGGACCTCCTCCGCAGCGCCCGCGATCTCGAAAACGCCATGGATAAAGTCGGCGACGCCTGGAACCGCGACAACAACCCCGAACGCGCCGGCGAACACGTTCGCGTCGCCATCGGCGCCGCTCGCGACATCAATCAGATCATGGTCCGCCGCCGCCTCAATCGCGATACCGAACAGCGTTGGAACCTGGTCCGCCGCGAACTCAATCTCCTCGCCCGGGCCTTCAACACCCAAGGCCTCGGCCGCTAGCCAACGGCCCCATTCCAAACCTCACCGCCGGTCCCTATACTTAGCAGTGCTATGGACATGCTAACCAGTTTCCTCCTGGGCATAGGCCTATGGTTCCTCATCCGCTTCGTCCTGATGGGCTTCTACACAGTCAATCAAAGCGAACGCGCCGTTAAAACCCGCTTCGGACGGGCCGACCGCCTCGGCCCCTCCACCCTCGAAGACCCCATCGCCCAATGCCTGCGCCCCGAAGAGCGCGAACGCTACATCTACCCGCAAGTCCGCGTCATCCCCCCCGGCGGCCCCTATTTCAAAATGCCCTGGGAGACAATCCACAAGGTCTCCGTCGCCACCATGACCGTCAACATGGCCCTCGACCTCGAAGACCCGGCCGCCAATGGCAACGGCACCTACCTCGAAGCCGTCACCAAGGATCAGCTCAACACCGGCCTCACCGGCCAAATCCGCTACCGCGTCAGCGATCGCAACCTCTACGCCTTCATCTTCGGTACCAAACAACCCTTCGTCCACGTCATGGCCTACTTCGTCAGCGTCCTTCGCCAACGCATCGCCAACTTCCAGGCCAAGACCTCCACAGACCCCGCCCTCAACATCCCCGGCACCGAAATGATCGGCGTCTCCATCAACGATCTCCGCAAAAACCTCCGCGATCTCAACGAGTACATGGAGCAGGAGTGCCGCTCCGCCGAAGCCCGCTACGGCGTCGTCTTCGACGCCAGCCTCATCACCGGCATCGACCCGCCCGCCGAAGTCGAATCCGCCCTCGCCGCCATCAACACCGCTCACAACCAGGTCTCCAGCGACATCTCCCTCGCCCAGGCCCACGCCGATCAGAAAATCGAACAATCCAAACGAGCCGTCGAAATCGAAACCCTCCGCGCCGAAGCCGAAATGGAACCGCTCCGCGCCCAGGCCACGGAGCTAATGGAAACCTACAAGGCCGGCCCCGACGTCCTCGCCGCCTACCTCCGCAACGTCCGCCTGTCTCTCTACGAACGCGCCCAGCAAGTCTTCCTGGAGGTATCCCGCTAATGGAACAATTTGGCAGCATTCTCTTCTTCGTGCTCCTGTTCGTCCTCGCCGAGGTCATCCTCCGCACCCTCGGCCGCCTCTTCGGCCTCTTCACCATCGTCCGCGAGCGCCAGTGCAAGGTCTACGTCCTGTTCGGCAAAGTGCTCGGCGTCCTCGACGAACCCGGCCTCCACATCCTCCCGGCGAAGCTCGGCCCCTCCGCCTTCATTGTCAATTTGTTCGGAAAGTGCTACACCCTCGACCTCCGTCTCGACCAGCAGTACCTCCGCTCCCAGGCCGTAAATTCCGAAGAAGGCGCACCCATGGGCATCGGCATCTGGTACGAAATGTGGATCAGCGACCCCGTCTCCTTCCTCTTCAAAAACACCGACCCCCGAGGCTCTCTCCAGGCCAACGTCTCCAGCTCCGCCGTCCGTTGCCTCAGCAACATGCCCCTCGCCGAGATGCTCGAAACCCGCCATCAAATGAGCCAGGCCGTCCGCGCCGAAGTCTCCGCCAAGTCGTACGAATGGGGCTACCAAACCGGCACAGTCTACATCCGCAAGGTCCACTTCCGCGACGTCGGCATGATCCGCCAGATCGAAGAAAAAGTGGTCAACCGCCTCCGCCAGGTAACCTCCGCCATCCGCCAGGCCGGTGCCAATCAGGTCAGCGTCATCACCAGCTCCGCCGAACGCAAAGCCGCTGTCGAATTCGCCCGCGCCGCCGCCATCCGCCCCGCCACGCTCCGCCGCGTGCTAACGGAAATCGTCAGCGTCCCGCCCGTAAATCAGGCGCTCTTCGAAATCCTCGAAAACCAGCGCATGCTCTCGAGCGGTGCCCGGCTGAACCTCTTCTCCGCCGGCCAGCACAACGGCGCCATCGCCTCCCTCATCGCCGCCCAGCCCGGCCCGCCGCCCAAGCCGTGACCGCCCTTGTCCTCGCCGATGACGCAACCGGCGCCCTCGAATGCGCCTCCCTGCTGGCCCACTACGGCCAGCAGGCGTGGCGCGTTGTCGATACCCACTCCCGCCATCTGCCTCCCGCCGAAGCTGCCGCCGCCATCCGCCCCTACGCCAACAACCCCAAAATCTACAAAAAGACGGACTCCACCCTTCGTGGCAACATCGCCGCCGAACTCGCCGCCCTGCTCCCACGAACCGTCGTCTATATCCCCGCCTACCCCAACCTCGGCCGCACCGTCGTCAACGGCCAACTCCTCATCCACGGCATCCCCGTCGCCGAAACCGACTTCGCCCGCGACCCCCGCCACCCCATCCGCTCCTCCACCATCGCGGACCTCCTCCCCAACGCCATCCCCATCCCCAACACCGAAGCTCTGAAGGCCAATCTCCACCAACCCGCCATCTTGATCTGCGACGCCTCCACCAACGAAGACCTCGCCGAAATCGCCAAAACCCTCAACAAAAACGTCATCATCGCCAGCCCCGCCGGCTTCATCCCCCACTGGGCCAAGCTCTGCGAACTCCCCCCAACCACTCCCCCGCGAATCCCAACGCCAACCACCTGGCTAGTCATCCGCGGTTCCCGCCACCCCCAGTCCATCCGTCAATCCCAGCACGCCAAGGTACTCAACATCCCCGTCATCGAAGCCCCCGAGCAAATCCACGCCAACCCCGATGCCATCGCCCAAACCCTCGCCCAGACCGCCAAATCCCACATCGAAAAACACCACCCCCAAGGCGTCCTCATCATGGGCGGCGACACCGTCTTCGCCCTCTGGCGCGCCCTCGGCATCACGCAAATCACCCCGCTCCCCGAACGCCTCCCCGGCATCGCCGCCAGCTGGAGCCCCGAAACCCAAACCCTCTTCCTCACCAAAGCCGGTGGCTTCGGCCACGATACTCTGGTAGAGCAACTCCTCCACCTCACATGACTCACATCGGAATCACCATGGGGGACTCGAGCGGCGTCGGCCCCGAGATCCTCCTCAAAGCCGCCCACGAAAACTCGATCCCCGTCCCCTACGTCGTCTATGGCGACCTCGCCCCGCTAGCGAAACTCAACGAACAATACAACCTAACCCTCCACCCCATCGCCCACCCCGCCGACGCCCGCGAAGGCGTCGTCAACATCATCGACGCGCAACTCCTCACCGAAGCCGATCTCACCCCCGGCCAAATCAACGCCAAAAGCGGCCACGCCGCCCGCGAATACGTCATCCGCGCCACCAAGGCCGCCCTCGCCAAAGAGATCTCCGCCATCGTCACCCTCCCCATGAACAAGGAGGCCACCCAGCTCACAGACCCCAATTTCACCGGCCACACCGAACTCATCGGCGAACTCTGCGGCTCCGACGACGTCACCATCATGCTCGCCTCAGATGACCTGATCGTCACCCACGTCTCCACCCACTGCTCCCTCCGCCAGGCCATCGAACGCTGCAAACAGGACCGCATCCAAACCATCCTCGAACTCACCCAGCACGCCGTCAAACGCCTCAAACCCGCCGCCCGCATCGCCGTCGCCGGCCTCAATCCCCACGCCGGTGAAAACGGCCTCTTCGGCACCGAAGAGATCGAAGAAATCGCCCCCGCCGTCGCCTGGGCCCAAGCCCAGGGCTGGAACGTCAAAGGCCCGCTCCCGCCCGACACGCTCTTCTACATGGCCGTCCGCCGCAAGCAGTTCGACGCGGTCGTCTGCATGTATCACGACCAGGGCCACATCCCCTCGAAACTCCTCGATTTCGAAGGCGGCGTCAACATCGCCCTCGGCCTCCCCATCGTCCGCACCTCCGTCGATCACGGCACCGCCTTCGACATCGCCTGGAAAGGCATCGCCTCCACCACCAGCTTCCGCGCCGCCATCGACATGGCCATACGCTTGACCTCGAAATAGCAACTTGATAAATTACTCCCCCAGTAGTCCGTACTTAAGGGGATCTTATGAAACAGCTTATTCGCCTCGCGCCTATCTGCGCGCTCGCGGCAGCCATGTCTCTGTTCGGTCAAGGTCTGACCGGCAACTTATCCGGCACCGTTACCGATCAATCCGGCTCCGCCGTTCCCGGCGCCGAAATCACGCTCACCAACGTCGCCACCAATCAGGTCCGCAAGTCTCAATCCGACCCCAGCGGCGGTTTCACCTTCACCCAACTCCTCCCCTCCACGTACAAACTGCAGGTCACCTCAAAAGGCTTCAAACGCTACGAGCAGACCGACATCGTCCTCACCGCCACCGAACGCCTCGTCCTCCAACGCGTCGAACTCCAGCTCGGTGAACTCTCCCAAACCGTCGAAGTCACCGCCGAAACCGCCCGCCTCCAAACACAGTCCTCCGAACGCTCCGGCCTCATCTCTCTCGAACAGACCCAGAACGTTCCCCTCAAAGGCCGCGACTATCTCGGCCTGGTCAGACTCCTCCCCGGCGTCATCGATACCGCCAATCGCAACGCCCCCGGCTGGAACAACCTCGGCGGCATCACCATTAACGGCAACCGCCAGGGCACCATCAACCTCACCCTCGATGGCATCTCCTCCCTCGACACCGGCTCCATGGGCGGCCCCTACCTCGCCCCCTCGCTCGACGCCGTCGCCGAAGTGAAAGTCCTCCTCACCAACTACCAGGCCGAATACGGCCGCTCCTCGGGCGGCACCATCAATACCGTCATCAAATCCGGTACCAAGGAATTCCACGGCGGCGCCTATTACTTCATCCGCAATGAAGCCCTCAACGCCAACGAATTCTTCCGCAACCGCGACGGCCTCCGCCGCCCTCAATATCGTTTCAATTACCCCGGCTACTTCATCGGTGGCCCAGTCCCCGCCGGCAAGTTCAACAAGAATCGCGACAAGCTCTTCTTCTTCTGGAGCCAGGAATTCCTCCCTCGCAACTACCCCTCCTCCCTCCAGCGCCGCACCTTCCCCACCGCCCTCCAGCGCAACGGTGACTTCTCCCAAACCTTCGACACCAACCGCGCCCTCATCCCCATCTGGGATCCCCTCAACAACCGCGTTCCCTTCGCCGGCAACATCGTGCCGCAGAACCGCATCGATCGCAACGGCCAGTCCCTGCTGAACATCTTCCCCCAGCCCAACGCCGTCGATCCCACCAATAACTTCAACGCCCTCATCCAGGCCCCCATCACCCAGCCCCGCCGCGATTCCATCCTCCGCATCGATTACAACATCGGACCCAAGACCAACTTCTACTGGCGCGGCATCAACGACTACGAAGCCTACAAAGGCGACTTCGATTTCGTCCTCGCCTCCTCCTCCTGGGCCCAGCTCCCCATCAAATACCAAATCCGCTCCGCCGGCATGGTCTCCACGTTGATCCATACCTTCAACCCCACAACGGTTAACGAATTCACCTTCGGCGTCAACCGCGCCCTCCAGACCGTTGACCCGCTCACCCAGGAAGGCCTCGACCGGAACAACCGCGCCAAGGTCACACCGAACCTACCGCAGTTCTTCCCCCAGGCCAACGCCCGCAATCTCATCCCGCAGGCCAACTTCGGCGGCGTCCCCAATGCCGGCGTTCTCAACATCGAACAGCGCTTCCCCTTCTTCGGAACGAACAACATCTGGAACTGGTCCGACAACCTCTCCAAGATCATGGGCGCCCACAACGTCAAGGCTGGCATCTACATCGAAAAGACCACCCGTAACGCCGCCCGCGGCTCCGCCTTCAACGGCACGTTTAACTTCAACCGCGACGTCAACAACCCCTTCGATACCAACTTCGCCTACTCCAACGCCCTCCTCGGCAGCGTGCAGAGCTACACCGAAGCCAACAACAAACCCGACGGCCACGCCCGCTACTTCAACATCGAGTGGTTCATCCAGGACACCTGGAAAGTGAACCGCCGCTTCACCATCGATGCCGGCGTCCGCTTCTATCTCATCCACCCCACCTATAGCGCCAACGATCAGCTCGCCGCGTTTGACCTGGCCACCTACGATCGCCGCCGCCAGCCCGCCCTCATCCAGCCCTTCCGCAACGCCGCCGGCGCCCGCGTCGGTCGCGACCCCGTCACCGGCGTCGAAGTCTCCCCCGCCTCCATCGGCCAGTTCGCCGATGGCACCGCCCCCTTCCAGGGCATGACGGTCTATAACGAGTCCATCCAGAACCGCCCCCCCATCCAGGTTGCCCCCCGTCTCGGCTTCGCCTGGGACGTCTTCGGCAACAGCAAAACCGCCATCCGCGGTGGCGCCGGCATCTTCTACGATCGCTTCAATGACGACCAGGTCTTGATCCATCGCGAACTGCCCCCCAACACCATCACCCGCACCGCCTTCAACACCACCATCGCGGACCTCCTGCGCAGCCCCTTCCGCGTCAGCCCCTCCGGTGTCACCTCCATCCAGCGCGACTTCCAGCCCCCGACAGTCTACAACTGGAGCTTCGGCATCCAGCAGAACATCGGCTTCGGCACCGTGCTCGATGTCGCCTACGTCGGCAACGTCGGCCGCCATCTCATGCAGCGCCGCAGCTTGAACGCATTGCCCTACGGCACGCGCTTCCTCCCCGGCAGCATCGATAGCACCACCAATAGCCCGCTGCCCGACAACTTCCTCCGCCCCCTACCCGGCTATGCCGACATCCAGTACATCGAACTCGCCGGCACTTCCAACTACCACTCCATGCAAACTCAGCTGAACAAGCGCTTCGCCAAGGGCTTCCAGTTCGGTGTCGCCTGGACCTGGTCCAAGGCCATGACCATCGTCAACGGCAACGGCGACGCCGTCAATCCGTATCTCGACTACCGCATGCGCAACTACGGCAAGGCCAGCTTCGACCGTACGCACAACTTCGTCCTGAACTATCTCTACGACCTTCCCAAGCTCTCCAAGGTCGCCAACAACGTCGTCGTCCGCTCCGTCTTCGACAACTGGCAGCTCTCCGGCGTCACCAGCTTCACCAGCGGCGCGCCCCTCGGCATCGGCTACTCTCTCGTCAGCGGCGCCGATCTCACCGGCGCCTCCGGGGCCGGCCTCGATAGCCGCATCAACGTGTTGTCCAACCCCGTCATCCCCAAAGGCGACCGCACCCCCACGCGCCACTTCGACACGTCGGTCTTCGCTCCGCCCACCCGCGCCGAATTCGGCATCGGCAACGCCCCCAAGGACGTTCTCCGCGGACCCGGCATCGCCAACTACGATGTGACCATCATCAAGAACATCCCGGTTGGCCAATCGGACGCCAAGCGCCTCCAGCTGCGCTTTGAGTTCTACAACTTCTTCAACCACACCAATTTCCAGGGTGTAGACACGACGGCCCGCTTCGACGCGGCGAACCGCCAGGTCTCCGGCACCTTCGGCCAGTACACCTCCAGCCTTGACGCCCGCCGCGTAGTCCTCGGCGCCAAGTTCTACTTCTGATGATCACTGCGATCGAATCCCTGCAGGGCGCCTGGCAAATCGAGTCCCTCGAACTTGCCGGCGCCCCTGTAGGCGCCTCCGGCCGCATCGTAATCGATCAGAATCACTTCACCTCCACCGGCATGGGCGCCGAATACACCGGTCGCCTCGAACTAACCAGCCCCAACAAAATCACCCTCCACTTTGAAACCGGCCCCGAAGCCGGCAACGCCAATCACGGCATCTACGAAATCACTCCAACCGGCTGGCGCCTTTGCCTCAACATGTCCGGCGGTCCGGCCCCCAAAGCCTTCAAGTCCTCGAAGAACCACGCCCTCGAGACGCTAGCCCGAGCCAACCCAGCCCAGGCAGGCCCACGCCATCCCATTCCAGAACTACAAGGCGAATGGCAGATGCAGAGCTGTCTCCGCGCCGGCGAGCCCCTCATGCCCAGCCTCGTCAAAGCGGGAGTCCGCAAAATCACCGGCGTCGAAAGCACGCTCCATTTCGGCCCGCAGCTCTTCCAGCAAGGCACCTTCAGCAAAAGCGACGACGCCCCCAACACCTTCCAGTTGGAAAGCGATGGCGCCCTCCAACGCGGCATCTACGAGTTAAGGGGCAAAAAACCTCAAAACCTGCCTCGCAGCTCCCAACCGCCCTCGCCCGGCAACCTACCAGTCCACCAAAGAGGGCGGCGAAACCCTCACCACTTGGCGCCTCCGCTAACCAGCCGCAATCCGCGCCCGCCAGAACCCGAGCACCGGCAATCCAAAAATCGCAGCATCATCAGCTTCCACAATGGCTGTCCAGCTGCCCTCACCGAACACCCTGCCACCCGGCGCCACCGCGAACGCGTCCGACATCGCCGCAACCCGCACCCGCCAGAACCCGATCACCAGCAATCCGAAAATCGCCGGCATTTACAGATTCCACAACTGGTGCACCGCCACCCCAAACAGCCCTCTCCGAACACACTCACCACCCGCCGCCGCTAACTCACCCCGCACCGCCTCCCCATCCCCGCCCGAAACGCCGCGCGCTCGGTATCCGACATCGCCGCAACCCGCGCCCGCCAATGCGGCCGTCGCAGCCCCCCGCCAACGAGCAGACGCCCCAACACCAGCAGCCCCACCGCCTGCCAGAACCCGATCACCGGCAATCCAAAAATCGTCGGCATCAGCAGATTCCACAACTGGTGCACCGCCGCCCCAAACAAGCCAACCCCAATCAAAACCATCGGAACAAACCGAAACCGTCTCATAGTGTCTCCTTTAATTCGTCATAAACAACCTGCAACCGCCGCCGCAGCGCCAGCACCGCATACCGCTTCCGGGATAGCAACGTGTTCACGGCGACGCCATTCTCCGCCGCCATCTCCGCAAACGACTTCCCGTCGATCTCATGCCCCATAAACACCTCCCGCTGGGCCGCCGGCAACTCCTCCAACGCCTCTCCAATCACCTCCAGCAAAACACCTCGCGCATACGCCGCCTCCGGCCCGCCATCGGCCGAAGGCAGAACCTCCTCCAACATCAACTCCTCCAACGAATCCGTCCGCCGCTTCCGGAACAAATCGGTAATCCGATTCCGCGCCACCCGGAACAGCCAAGCCCCGGCCTGCTCAATCGGCGCCAATACCCGCTCCGCCTCTAGCCATTCGCACAACACGTCCTGCAGAATATCCTCGGCGTCCCGCACATCCGGAACCCGCCGGCGGATAAACCGCCACAGCCGCTCCCGCTCCATCACCAATTCGTTCATACACCAAGGAAGACGGATGAACGCCCAAAAAATTGTACGAACCCGTAAATTCAGCGGAACTCGTACCGCACTATCCACCAATTCCCCTCCAACGGAATCGC
>JBIKOG010000124.1:0-22384 GCA_044358225.1 Bryobacteraceae bacterium
TCGACCACCACAACGCAGAGCCCAAGCCCTTCATCTGGACAGCGAGAGCTCAGGACATCCTGGCGAAAGTCATGCGGGCCCAGGACACGCTGAATAAACGACAGACTGTTTGAAGCAGACCACTAGCCGTTCACACGCAACTTCTCCGATTTCGAACGCGCGAAGCCATTTTTCCCTGATCTCAGGATCCGCTGATATTGAGCGCTGCAAATGCTGGAAGGCGCGTTCCGAAAGCACTCGGAGGTGCTGCTCTGAATCGGCCAGCAGATAGCTGATCTCAGTCTCAAGGGAGAGACTTTCGATACTTACTGACTGCGTGAGATTTCCATTCCAGGTCTGCGATTCGAGTTTTGAAAATCTTAACTTGAAGGAATCAATAAGCTCGGTCACGGGTATTGGAAGTTGGTGTCGATTGTCAGCCCCAAATACGAGGAGATCCTTTACAATTCGCCTCGCGAAACTCTCGATTGGGGCGGTATCCCAAAATACCTGGTTTATTCTGGCAAACTGTGTAGACAGTTCACAGGTAGTGCGAAAAGCCTGAATACTAGCCGCTAGGTGCCGCCACCCATCAAAGTAAATCACTTGATTTTCCCCACTTACTTTCTCTACCTTCACCCGTCGCAATCGTGCGCATCAGCAACCAGCGCGGGCGGTGCGAGTGGCGCCGCCGAACGATTCCCGACTTTGGGGCCATCATTCACAAGGAAGTGTAGCAACCCCACACGGCACGAGGGGCGCCAAGCCGTGAGCCCACTCGCCCCCTTCACCGAAATGCATGGCCGAACGACTGCTAGCGGCGGGAGGGCGCGAAGCCTTGGGCCGGATGACGGAATTCTAACGATCAGACCCGATTACGGTGAGCATTGGATTGGGTGGGCGGACACCGTCACCCATACCGGGAGCTAGAATGGAGATCTCGACTTGCTTCCGAGTGCATGAATGAGGATATGATTTGAAAACAGTGCGCACGGCTATCATTTTGATTGTGGAATGGCTATTGCAAGTGCTGCCAAGAATTTTCATTGGGTGGTTCTTTTCT
This sequence comes from Bryobacteraceae bacterium, assembly GCA_044358225.1. Taxonomy (GTDB): domain Bacteria; phylum Acidobacteriota; class Terriglobia; order Bryobacterales; family Bryobacteraceae. The sequence goes on from JBIKOG010000124.1 coordinate 1,043, forward strand.
TTGCTGGCAGTCGGGATATACCAAAGAGGTCAAACAGGTGCTGTCGTTATCGGCGGCACACTGATTTCCGGTGTAATGACAATATTACTTTGTCGCTGGGACACACACTTCCATAGTGGAAAAAGAGGGATAATCGGATGGATTGTTGGGATCACTGGGGCGTTAAGTGGTCTTGCATTCTTTGCATACTCACTTGCACTCGTATCTTCGGGCTGGAACGGATTTGAGAACGATCGTGTCATGACACTTGCTGCGCTGTTGGCTTTCCTTTCGATTGGGGCACTCGCAACGAGGCACCAGCCGCCACGATATTGGCGGTGGTGGTGAGGGTCCGCGGCCGCGGCGCTGATCGCTGGATACGCGGCTAGCGTACGTGTACACGCTTTACGATGTAATCGGCGGTGACATTTGCCCCCACCGGCACGCCCAATCTCGGTGGCTCGCTCGTCACCGCCGGCGGCCTCGTCTTCATCGCCGCGTCCAACGATAGCCGCTTCCGCGCCTTCGACAAAGACACCGGCAAAAAGCTCTGGGAAACTCGCCTCCCCGCCAGCGGCCATGCCAATCCCATGACGTTCTACAGCGCCAAAACGGGCAAGCAATACATCGTCATCGCCGCCGGCGGCGGCAACAAATACAACAACACCTATTCCGACTCGCTCATGGTGTTCACGCTACCGTAAGAAATTTTAAGCATAATAAGGGTATGCGTACACTCCTTCTGCTCTCCCTCAGTGTGGCCGCCCTTTGCGCGGCGGAAAAGTTCGGCAAGGGTTTGACGTTGAAAGAAACAACGCCCGTCGCCACCCTCCTCGGAACGCCCGACAATTATGTCGGCAAAGTGGTCCAGGTAAAGGGCAAAGTGACGGAAGTGTGCCAGATGATGGGCTGCTGGATGCAGATCCAGGACGGCGAAAAGGCCATCCGCTTCAAGGTGAAGGACGGCGAGATCATGTTCCCCAAGAACTCCGCCGGCAAGAACACCGTCGCCGAAGGCGTGCTGAAGAAGATCGACCTCAACCATCAACAAGCCATCGCCTACGCCAAGCATGAAGCCGAAGAACGCGGCCAGAAATTCGATGCCAGCAAAATCAAGACCGGCATGACGATGTACCAGATTCAAGGAACCGGAGCAGTCCTGCTCGACTAGTCAATGAAGAAAATCTTCCTCGGGCTCGCGATCTTCGCGAGCCTTTCGTCTATCCAGGCCCAGGCGCCTGTCGCCCCCGCGCGTCCCAAGCTGCTGCTTATGATTGCCGTGGACCAGCTCCGCTACGACTATCTGGTGAAGTACCGCAAGGATTACAACGCCGGCCTCGCGCAGCTGCTCGCCCAAGGCGCCGTGTTCACCAACGCCAACTACGAACACGCCCCCACCATCACCGCCGTCGGCCATGCCACCATGCTTACCGGCGCCTCGCCGGCGTTGAGCGGCATCGTCGCCAATGAATGGTACGAAAAGGAGATCGGGAAGATCACCACGTCCGTGAACGACGAGGGAAGCGAAATGCTGGGCGATAACCGCGTCGGCGCCACTCCCAAGCGCCTGCTCGTCTCCACCGTCGCCGACGAAATCAAGATGTCCGGCCGCGGCGAGTCGAAGACCATCGGCATCTCGCTGAAGGACCGCTCCGCCATTCTCCTCCCCGGCCGCATGGCCGACGCCGCCTACTGGTTCGCCTCCGAAAACGGCAGCTGGGTCTCCAGCACCTGGTACATGAAGGAATTGCCCAAATGGGTGGTGGACCACAACGCCAGCCGCCCCGCCGACAAATTCCTCGGCAAACCCTGGACCCCGCAGTGGGGTGGCGCGCCGCTCCGCACCATGACGTCCAGGCCCGATACGATGTACTACGATGGCGTCGAAAAGAGTCCCTTCGGCCACGACATCATGGTGTCGATGGCCCAACTCGCCATCGATAACGAAAAGCTTGGCCAGCACGCCACCACCGATGTGCTCGCCCTGAGCTTCTCCGCCAACGACACCGTCGGCCACGCCTACGGCCCCGATTCGCCCGAAGCCCGCGACATGGCCATCAAGACGGACCGTGCGCTCGGCCAGCTTTTCGCCTACCTCGAAAAGAAGGTGGGCATGCGCAACGTCCTCGTCGGCCTCACCGCCGACCACGGCGTCTCGCCAATCCCCGAAGTCAACATTGCCCGCAAAATGCCCGGCGGCCGCGTGAAGGACAAGGAAATCGTCGCCGCCGTCGAAACCGCCCTCACCGCCAAATTCGGCCCCGGCAAGTGGTACGTCGGCAAGAGCCCGGAGCAGTTCTATCTGGACCCGGCGCTGGTGGAACAGTACGGCGGGCAGCAGGTCCGCGCCGTCGCCGCCGACGTGCTCCGGAACTTTCCGCACGTCTACCGTGTCTATACCAGGGAACAGTTACTGAACGGGCAAACCGGACAGGACATGGTCGGCCGCCGCGTTGCCAACGGCTACAACGCCGCCCGCGGAGCCGACCTGGTTCTCATCCTCGAGCCCTACTACCTGTTCGGAGCCACGGGCACGTCGCATAGTACGCCGTTCAACTACGACACCCATGTGCCGATCATCTTCATGGGTGCCGGTATCAAACCCGGTCGCTACCACCAGGCCGCGGCCGTCAACGATATCGCCCCCACACTCGCAACTATTTTGGAGGTGGAAGTACCCGCTGGATCGATGGGACGCGTCCTTGCAGAGGCCCTTGTTCGCTAGGGGCTTGTGATAATCTGGTGTTTATCGATTTCGCTTAGCGGGATATCAGGAGAGATCTGTCAAATGTTCGGTATTCGTATGGTTCGTATGCTGCTGCCGGCTCTGTTGCTGGCTTCGGCCGTCACAGCTTCGGCGCAGGTGAAGGTGGCTATCATCAACCTGCAAAAGGCAGTGTTGGAGACGGCGGAAATCCAGAAGGCGCAGAAAGAACTGGAAGCCAAGTTCAAGCCCCGGCAGGATAAGGCGGAAGCGCTCCAGCGCGAACTGCAAACCATCCAGGGCCAATTGCAGACCATGGCCGGCAAGCTCACGCCGCAGGCCGAACAGGAACTGAACGTGCAGGGCCAGCGCAAGCAGCGCGAGTTGCAGCGGCTGACCGAAGATCTGCAGGGTGATGTGGACCGCGAACGCCAGGACATCCTGGGCCGCAGCGCGGTGCGCATGAACGATGTGGTGAAGAAGCTGTCGGAAGCAAAGTCGCTGGATGTGGTGGTCGACGTCACGAACGCCGTCTACTTCAAGCCGGCATTGGAAATTACCGCGGAAGCAACCGCCGAGTACAACAAAGCGTACCCGGCCAAGTAAGTTCTCCGCGAGGGGGACTTTCATGAACAACTATCTCGATAACTACGGCGTCGTCGATGCGCGCCGCGAAAAACGGTGGAAGCGAATCATCTATTCGCTTCTGACCATCGCGGTCGTCGGCGGCGCTTTATGGTTTTTCCTCCGGAATTATAAGGAGGAGTCGCGTGTGCGGGAGTTCCTGGCGTTACTCGGGAAGCAGGACTACAAGACCGCCTACGGGCTGTGGGGTTGTACCGACGCGACGCCATGCCGCGACTACAAGATGGAGCAGTTCCTCCGCGACTGGGGCCCGCAAAGCGATGCGGCGAACGTCGCCGCCATCACGCGCGCCAAGGTGAAGAGTTGCGACAAAGGCATCATCCAACTGCTCCAAATCAAGGGGCAGGACGTGAACATCTACGTGGATCGCACCACCCTGGTCATCGGGTTTGCCCCGTGGCCGGTGTGCAATCCACGCGTCAAAGTGTAAACTTACCAGCCCCGGGCTTTGCGCAGTTCGGTGACGTGGGCGATGTGGTGATCGCCATGCCAGGCGTAGATCGCCAGCAACCAGTCCACCGTGTGCTGGCCGCTCGAGGGATGCACCAGACCCCGTTCGAACTGCTCATTGGTCAGGGACCGCAGCAGCATGCCCCAGCGCGCGTGCAGCGCGTCGAGCAGCGCCAGGCTCAGCCCGATGGGCGCCGTGGCCCCATCGGCGAGCTCGGCCCACAGCTGCTCCTCGTAGGGCTTGATGGTGGGGTTCTCTTCGGTCAGCGCCAGCTTGAACCGGCAGTAGGCGTTCACGTGGCTGTCGGCCACGTGGTGCACCAACTGGCGCACGGTCCAGCCGCCCTCGCGGTAGGGGGTTGCGAGCTGCTCATCAGCAAGGCCGCGCAGCGCCTTGCGCAGCTCCAGCGGACAGTTCTCGATGGCCTCGATGGCCGCCAGACGCTCATCGGCTGTCAGCGGGCCGGCAAAGGTGAACTTGCCGATCGGGTAGCGGGGGTCGGACATGGGTCAGGTCTCCTTGCGGTTGATCAGAAAGGTGGCCACGTGTTCAAAGAAGGGGCGCAGCGTGGCTTCGGCGGCGGGCGGCAGAGCGGCCTCGGCAAAGGCGTTGTTCATGATGGCCATCCAGCGGTCGCGCGCCGCGGCATCGATGGCGAAGGGGCCGTGCCGCATGCCCAGCCGCGGATGGCCGCGCTCTTCGATGTAGGTCGGCGGACCGCCGAAACGGAAGATGAGGAAGTTGCGGAGGCGCGTCTCGGCGCCCGCCAGATCGGCCGCTGGGTACATTGGGCCCAGGATGTCGTCGCCCGGAATTTGGCGGTAAAAAGCCGCCACTAAACGGTGAAAACCGGCATCGCCAATTTCGGCGTACACCTGATCTTCGGGGAGTGTTGGGGTCACCTTTCCATTATGAAACGGCCGGGGATTTGCGGCGGAGCGCGGCAGATGATAAACATAACTCAATGCTCATTTCCCGACGCGGCCTGTTGACTGGGGCGGCCGTGCTGCCACTTGCCTGCTCCCGCCGCGCTCCCGAGCGTCCAAACCTGCTCCTCGTCGTAGCCGATGACCAGTCGTGGCCGCACGCCGGCGCCTATGGCGACAAGTTCGTGCACACCCCGGTCTTCGACCGCATCGCCAAGGAAGGCGTGCTGTTCACCCATAGCTTTTCGGTGTGCCCGTCATGTACCCCGTCGCGAACGGCGCTGTTGACGGGACGCTATCCGTGGCAGGCTGGGGAGGCGGGCGTGCTCTACGGCACCATGCCGGCCGGGATGCCGGTGGTCACCCATCAGCTCGAAGACGCCGGGTACCGCACCGGCTTCACCGGCAAGGGCTGGGCTCCGGGCGACTGGCGTGCCGCCGGTATGAAACGCCACCCCAACGGCAAGGAGTTCAATTCCCGCAAGCAGCATTCGCAGGTTGCGCCGGGGATCGATGAGCGGGATTATGCCGCCAACTTCGCCGACTTCCTGGCCGATGGCGATCAGGCCAAACCCTTCTTCTTCTGGTTCGGCAGCACCGAGCCGCACCGCGTCTACGACCCGAACGCCAGCGACCGGATGGACCGCAAGCTGGTCGGCATCACGGTGCCATCGTATCTGCCCGACACCGAAACCACGCGGAAGGACCTCGCCGCCTACTATTCGGAGATCGAGTGGTACGACCAGCAACTGGGCAAGGCCATCACGCTGTTGGAGGAGCGGGGGGTGCTGGAGGACACGCTGATCATTGTGACCTCCGATAACGGAATGCCCTTCCCGCGGGCCAAGGTGAATCTCTACGACGGCGGGCTGCGCATGCCGCTGGCGATGCGCTGGGGGCGCAAGGTGCAGGGCGGGCGGACGGCGAGCGCGTTGGTGAGCCACGTCGACATTCCCGCCACACTGTTGGCGGCGGCCGGGCAACAGAACCTGAACGGGGCGGCGGGGCGCAGCTTGCTACCGCTGCTTGATGGCAAGACCGACGTCGCCCGCGGCCACGTGCTGGCGGGGATGGAGCGGCACACCATGTGCCGGCCCGATGGCAACGGCTACCCGATGCGCAGCGTGCGCACCCGGGACTTTCTGTACATCCGCAACTTCGAGCCGGACCGCTGGCCGACCGGCGGGCCGGAGTTTGTGTCGAGCAACAAGACCTTCCACGGGGACATCGATGGCGCGCCGGTGAAGGACGAGATGTTGGATCCGGCCAACGCTAAACGCTTCGCCCGGGAGCTGGAGTTGTGCGTGGCCAAGCGGCCAGGCGAGGAGCTGTACCACTTGGCGTCCGATCCGGACCAGGAGCACAACCTGGCGCAGCGCGGCTCCCACAAGGAGGCGCTGGACCAGTTGCGCGGGCTGCTGGAGACCGATCTGCAGACCACCGGGGACCCGCGCATAGAGGGCCGCGACCCGTGGAAGAGCTATCCGTACCGGCAGACGACGGGGTTCGGGGCGTCGTTCAACACGGCGCTGAGCGAAGAGCAGCGCGACAGGTTCCGGGGCGGCAAGGCGCACAAGCCCGAGTAGGGCTAGTAGACCTGCATGGTGTCTTCGAAGAGCTTGGCGAGGTCGTCGGTGTTGGCGGGGCGCGGCGAGAGCTTCGTCACGCGGTGCTGCGGTAGCGTGCCCTCGACCAGCGCCGGAATGTCCGAGCTGCTGTAGCCCAGGGCCTTCAGGCCGCTTGGCACCTTCAGGCGCTCCATGAGGGCGATGATGCGGTCGGCCAGGATCTTGCCCGCATCGGCCAGGGCGGCGTTGGAGGTGTCGACGCCGAGCGCGGCGGCGGCCACCAGATGCCGTTCCGGACAAGCGCCGGCGGTGAAGCGGAAGACGGCCGGGGCGTTCAGGATCACGCTGAAACCGTGGGGGATCATCTCCGGCTGGTTGGGGTAGCCGGCCTGCTTGTAGCCGCGCCCTTTCACCATGCCAGAGACCGGGTACGACATGCCGTGCGGCAGGTGCACGCCCGCGTTGCCGAAGCCCACGCCGGCGTAGGCGGAGGCGAGGATCATGTTCGAACGGGCTTCGTCGTCGGAGGTGTCCTCGACGGCGCGGGTGATGTAATCGCCCACCATGCGGAGGGCCTGCAGCGACCAGACGTCGCTGATGGGATTGTTGCCCTGGTAGGCCGGGCGGAGGATGGGACGGTCGGGGTAGGGCCGCTCGGTGTAGTGGACGGCGGTGTAGGATTCGATGGCGTGGCTGAGCACGTCGAGCCCGGTGGCGGCGGCGACCTCCGATGGCATGGTGCGCGTGTTCTCGGGGTCGAGGTAGCCGAGCGTGGGCTTCAGGCGGCGGTGCGCGATGCCGGTCTTGGCGTGGAGGTGGGCTAGGTCGAAGATGGCGACGCCGGTCGTTTCGCTGCCGGTGCCGGCGGTGGTGGGAATGGCGAAGAGCGGCTTCACCGGACCGGGGACGGGTTTGCCTTTGCCGATGGGTGGGTTGACGTAGTCGAGGAAGTCCTCGGGCGGATGGCAGGTGTAGAGATTCACCGCCTTGGCGGTATCGATGACGGAGCCGCCGCCAACGGCGACGATGGCGTCGAAGTCGATGGTTTTGGCGAAGGCGATGGCCTCTTTGAAGCTGACGTCGGTGGGCTCGACGCGGACGCGGTCGAAGAGGGTGTAGGCGACTTTGGCGTCGTTGAGAGACTGCTCGACCGTGGCCACTGGCGCGAGGACGCGCATCAACGGATCGGTGATGACGAGGGCGTGGCGGATGCCCAATTCGGCCAGATCCATGCCAATTTCGCGGGTGACGCCGGGGCCGAAGCGGATGGCGCTGGTGGCCATTTCAAAGGCGGATTCGTGACGAGACATACGGGGTGCTCCTGGGAATTTTAGAAGAGGCGGGAGACGGCGCGGGGCCAGCGTTCGACGACGACCTTCTGTTTGGTGAAGAACTGGAAGGCGTCGCGGCCCTGGCCGTGGAGGTCGCCGAAGAAGCTGCCGCGGGCGCCGCTGAAGGGGAACATTGCCATGGGCGCGGCGACGCCAACGTTGATGCCGACATTGCCCACGTCGGCTTCGGAACGGAAGCGGCGGGCGAGGTCGCCACTGGCGGTGAAGAGGCAGGCCATGTTGCCATATTGGCCCTGGTTGATGATGGCGAGGGCTTCGTCGAGGTCGTCGGCTTCGTGGAGGCTGAGGACGGGGCCGAAGATCTCGGTGCGGGCGACGTTGCTATCGAGCGGGAGGCCTTCGAGGATGGTGGGCTTGAGGAAGTAGCCGTTGTCGAAGCTGGGGATGCGGGGGTTGCGGCCGTCGACGGAGACGCGCGCGCCTTCCTGCTCGGCGGTGGCGATGAGGCCGCCGATGCGGGCCTTGCTTTCGGCGGAGATGACGGGGCCCATCTGGACGGCGTCGAGGCCGAAGCCGGTGATACGGGAGGCGGCGGCATCGCGGAGGGAGTCGCGGAAGGGGGCGCGGGCGTCGCCGACGAGGACGGCCATGGAGGCGGCGAGGCAGCGTTGACCGGCGCAGCCGAAGGCAGAGTCGGCAACCACTTGGACGGTGGATTCGAGGTGGGCGTCGGCGGCGATGACGATGGGATTCTTGGCGCCGCCCTGGCACTGGACGCGCTTGCCGTTTTCGGCGGCGCGGGCGTAGATGTAGCGGGCGGTGGCGGAGGAGCCGACGAAGCTGATGGCCTGCACGCGGGCGTCATCGAGGAGGGCGTCAACGGCTTCGCGGGCGCCATTGACGAGGTTGACCACGCCGGGCGGGAGGCGGAGTTCCTCGAGGATGCGGAAGACGTGGGTCATGGTGAGCGGGACACGCTCGGAGGGTTTGAGGATGACGGTATTGCCGGCGACGAGGGCGTAGGGCAGGAACCAGAAGGGGATCATGCCGGGGAAGTTGAAGGGCGCGATGATGGCGCAGACGCCGAGGGGTTGGCGGATCGTGAATTCGTCGATGCCCTGGGCGATGTCCTCGGAGAAGAGGCCCTGGGTGAGGACGGAGGCGGAGCAGGCGACCTCGACATTTTCGATGGCGCGGCGCATTTCGCCTCTCGATTCGGTGAGGGTTTTGCCGCATTCCAAGGTGATGGTTTTGGCGAGTTCCTCAAAGTCTTCTTCGAGGCGGGCTTTGAGGCGGAAGAGGTATTGGACGCGATCGGTGAGGGGCGTGCGGCGCCAGGCGGGGAAGGCGCGGTGGGCAGCGTCGATGGCGGCGTGGGTCTCGGCGGCCGTCGAGAGGGAGACGGTGGCCAGGGTTTCGGTGGAGGCGGGGTTGTAGATGGGGCGGGTGTTTTCGGAGGCGGAAGGGACCCAGTTTCCGGCGATGAAGTTGTGGAGTGTGGACATAGGGGCGGAAGGTTATTATATCTGGGGTTTGTGGGTGGTGGCTTCTGGCTTCTGCCTTCCGCGGGCTGTATCGCGTCTTGGGGGACACGCCTGTTTGAGGGTTACGGGCCGAACTGCGTCGGAGGGTCTGCCCGGCATGTCCCCGGGGGGCAACGTCGAACATTCTCGATTACAGGTTGCGGCGGTGTTTCATTTCTTTGCTGATGGCGTCGAGGTCGGCTTGGGTCAGGATGCGGGCCGCGATGGCGGGGAAGCGGGCGTCCTCGCTTTTGATGTGCCGGCGGTAGAGGGTACAGAGCTCCGCGGCGAGGTCGTTGTAACGGGTTACCTCGACCGGGGTGGGGGGATTGGTTAGCTGGGCGACGTGAGTCTTTAGCGCGTCGTAGATGGCTTCGGCTTGGGCGTGCTCGAGTTCCAGATCGTTCAGGAACTGTTGCTCCTCCGGGGTGAGGTGGACGGCGAGGCGGGGGAAGAAGCTCTCCTCTTCGTCAGCCGTGTGGGTGGCGCCGCTGGAGTCGAAGAACCAGAAGACGGCTTGGATGGCGGTCAGAGCTTCGGCAGAGCGGTCAAGGAGGTGGGGGCCGACTCGTTCCAGGGTTTGCAGGCGCTCTTCGATGCGACGGTGGCAGGCGTTGAGGTGATCGATGGGGGAGTCGAGAGTCGCGGTTGGCAGGGCGGGGCGAATCTGAATCATGTGCGGGCTCCTTTGTTCATGATGAGCAGCATGACGAGCTCGGTGCGGGCGCGGATGGCGTGTTCGAGCTTGGGGGCCATCTGGGCGAAGGCGCCGGGAGTGACTTCGTGGGTATCCTCGCCGAGTTGGAGCGTGCCTTCGCCGCGGACGATGTAGATGGATGCCGGGAAGGGGGCGGTGTGGGCGGAGAGCTCGGCGCCGGGGGCGAAGGTAAACTGGACGACCTTGTTCTGATCGTCGTTGTGGAGGGTGCGAGAGAGGATACCGCTGGCGGGGACGACGGCGGCGGGATCGACGTTGGCGACGAAGGTGTACATGGGCTGATTATGCGCCGGGTTTCCGGTTTGGGAACGTGACCGGGGTCACAAAGCGGCGCGAATGGCGTTGGCGACGGGATCGATGATGGGCTTTTGCGAGACCTTGGCCGGGAGGGAGGTGAGGAGGACGAAGGTGGCGTCCTTGGCGGGGTCGGCCCAGCAGGAGGTGCCAGTGGAGCCGCCGTGGCCGAAGCCGGGGGGCACGATGGCCCAGCCGATGCCGTAGGGTTTGTCGAGGCCGGTGTTCTGGTTGGCGGTCATGCGGCGGGCGGTCTCCTTCTTGATGGGAGTGCCGGTGGGGTGGAGGAAGGCCTGGAGGAGTTTGGTAATGTCGGCGGCGGTGGAGTGGGCACCGCCCCAGGGAGCGGCGAGGCCGCGCCAGTAGGGGCTGTTCCAGTCCCAGGAGGCGGTTTCGGGGGTGCCGCCGGGAGGATCGGCGTGTTCGACCTGGATTTTGACGCCGTTGGGGTTGTTGCCGAGGTTGGTGGCGGACATGCCGAGGGGCTGAAAGAGTTCGGCTTTGAGGAACTGGGGGAGGGGCTGGCGGGCGACCTTTTCGATGATGGCGGCGGCGAGGAGGATCCCCATGCTTTGGTAGCTGGTGCGGGCGCCGGGGGTGAAGAGGAGCGGGGTGGTGAGGGCACCGTTGACAAATTCGGAGAGGGGGGCGTGGCGCTGGCGGAGGGCGTTGTTGTCCGGGAGCATATCGGGCAGGCCGGAGGTGTGGGTGAGGCAGTGGCGGAGGGTGATTTTGTCGCGGCCGCCGGGGGTGAAGGTGGGGAAGAATTTGGCGACGGGGTCTTCGAGTTTGAGGAGGCCGCGGTCGGCGAGGATCATGGCGGCGGTGGCGGTCATCGGCTTGGTGATGGAGGCGATGAGGAAGGGGGAGCCGGGTTTGGCGAGGCCGAAGGCGCGTTCGAAGGGCTGGCCGTTTTGTTCGACGCGGAGGACGGCGGCGCGGAGTTGGCCGGAGGCGATGGCCTTTTCGAGGATGGCTTCGGCGAGGCGGAAGCGACCGGGGGCGAGGAGGGCGGCGAGGAGGGAGCGGCGGGAGACAGGCACGGAGGCGAGGATATCGCATTTTTTCGGTCTTCTGGTTTGTGCCGTTTGCGGGGTGCGTCTTGGGGATATGCCTGTGTTTGGGGTTACGGGGTGAACTGCGTTGGAGGGGGTGGCCGGGATATCCCCGGAGGAGGTGGCTGGTATTGGGGGTCGGGTTTGGGCTTCTTGGGACCCTCAATTTGCTTTTCGGCGAATAAGCCTTTTGCTTGCAACATCTCTTGGGACCCTCCTTCGCCCTTCGGGCTACGGAGGGCGAGCCCGATTGTCGGTCTGCCCGGCATTTCCCCGGAGGGGTTTTGACCCGTTTGGGGACGCTTTGGCCCCCCTCCCCCTCGGTGACGACCCGGTGGTATGGACACACTACGGGCCGTCGGTTGGCGTTGAGATATGCGGTTGTGAAAGATCAGTTGGGACCCTGCGGCGATGGGTTGGCAAGACTGCGGGTCCCAGGAACGGCTAAGGGCCTGTCGTTGTGCCGCCGGATTGGCGACGCTGGACAGGCCCTTACTTCTTCATTATACCAAGCTGTCAATGGGGGAACGGCTATTTGGAAATGCAAGTTGTTGATTTTATGGAGAGAAACGATTGTTGGAGGGGTTGTGACGGTATGATGAGTCGAATGGAACAGGGAGGAGTACGGCGTTGGCACGGGACGAACAGGTGATGATTGTGGATCGAGAGAATCGGCCGGTGGGGGTGGCTCCGCGGTGGGAGATGCGGGCCGGAGGGTTGCCGCATCGGGCGACGTATATCCTGATTTTCAATGCGGCCGGGGAGTTGCATGTGCAGCGGCGGACGCTGACTAAAGATGTCTATCCGGGGTACCTGGATCCGGCGGCTGGGGGGGTGGTGCTGGCTGGGGAGAGTTATGAGGAGAGCGCAGAGCGGGAGTTGGACGAGGAGATGGGGATCCGGGGGGTGGCGCTGACGGCGGGTTTTGACTTTTGGTTCGACGAGGCACCTGTGCGGGTTTGGGGGCGGGTGTTTGTGTGCCGGTGGGATGGGCCGCTGGTGCTGCAGGCGGAGGAGGTGGAGTCCGTTTGCTTCCTGACGCCGGAGGCCGTGTTGGCTTGTGGGGAACAGGTGACGCCGGATGGGTTGGCGGTGGTGCGGCGGTATTTGGCGGGCTAGGGAGCGGAGGGGTCGTTGACGAGCGGGACCCAGCCGTCGGCGGTTCTCAGGTAGTGGGCTTCGGAGACTCTGTGGAATCCGCGCGCGGTCTCATCCCAGGACCATTTGGCAACACCGACGTTTTGCCGGTTCTCGACGCGGATGGCGTTGAAGGAGTTCGGAGCGCCCCGTCCTCGGGTGGATGTCGCCGTCCCGGCGGTGACGACGATCGTCCGCCAACCGACGTGGCCGTAGCGATGCATGGTGGTGGTGGAGTCGCCGACGTGCAGGTGGCCGCACAGCAGTAGATCCGCGCCACAGTCTGTCCATCGTTCCAGGGCCGTCCGCGCGGAACCGACGACGTCGCGGGGCTGGAAGCCTTGTGGAACTTCGAATGGGTGGTGCGTCACCACGATTCGCGCGATATCGGGGCTGGTCGCGCACAAGTGCGTGCGGAGCCCTTCAATCTGGCTGCTGTTGATTCTGCCCCCTTTCCACGTGAGAGAACGAGCGGTATTGACTCCGAAGACGGCCATTTCGGCGTCCTGATAGACCGGCGCCAGATCCTCGCTGATATGGCTTTTGAAACGGCTGAGGCCCCGGACGAAGCGCGCGTAGAGATTGTGCAGGGGCACGTCGTGATTCCCGGGCACGACGATGCGCGGGTAGGGGAGTTGGTCCAGAAAGGCCCGGGCTTGCTCGAACTCGACGACCGTGGCCCGCTGGGTCAGATCGCCGGAGACGACTACCAGATCGGGCGCGATCCGCCGCGCGGCTTCCAGGAGCGCTTCGGGCAGGCCGGGCGAGATGCGGCCGAAATGAAGGTCGGAAAGATGGAGAATAACGCGGCTCATTCGGGCTCACCCGCGGATGGCACAAGGACGCGCAAGGCGCCGGGACGGATCTCGTATTGCAGTGGCGTGCGGAGCTTCCACACTTCGCCGTCGATGGAAACCGGGACGAACTTGCGGCGGGGTTTGATGAGCGCTTCGCGGGTGGTGAACACATCGAGTTCGCGCACGCCACTGTACCCTTTGAAGGCCATTTGAAAGACCGCCCGCAGCAGACCGAAACGGCGGGTACGGCGGGCCATCCAGACACAGAGTTCGCCGTTGTCGATCCGGGGCCGCCCGCCGAACTGGAGTCCTTCGCCTTCGTAGGAGTTGTTTCCAACAAAGACGAATGGAGTGAGGCGCTCCATGGCGCGGCCGTTCACTTCAAGGCGCACGCGCAGGAGCGGGAAGCGGAGCAGCGTCAACGCGGAGGCGATGAGTAGCGCCGTCGCTTTCCGGAAGCCGTGTTGGCGGATCTCTTCCCGCTTCATCACCATTTCGGGGTAGACACCGAGGCCGGAGTTATTCAGGAAGATGCGGCCGTTGACGGCGCCCACGTCGACTGCCTTTGTGACGCCGGCCTTCAGGACGGCGACGGCCTCCGTCAGGTCTGACGGGATGAGCAGGTCGGTGGCGAAATGGTTCAGGGTTCCTCCGGGAATTACCCCCAGACTTACGCCGGTGCCGACGAGCATGGCGGCTACGGCGTTCACGGTGCCATCCCCGCCCGCGGCGACGACCGCCTGGCAACCGGTTTCCAGATGAGGGCGGACGGCAGCGGCAATTTCGCCGCCATCGGCGACGGTGATCACGTTCCCGTCTAAACCGGCGTCGCGGAGGGCGCCGCGCAGGATCTCGCGATTGGCGGGGATGCTGAGGGTTCCCGAGCCTGGGTTCAGGATGACCACTATTTTCATGGCCGGCCTTGCGGCAAGCCAGACCGGCGTCGATGGCGGGACTGTTCCGGAATTGGTCTCACCTGCGTTGATTCCGCGACCGGTGTTTTCGTTACCTGACGAAAATCATTTCCATGTCGGTCCGCATTTGTGGGCACGGTGGCACGTTCGGGGGTGGCCGGCGCTCCTTCCCAATTCTCACGGCCGGGCATCCCGAAGACCAGTGAACCTATGCGATACTATTTTCGCCGGACGGTCCGCCGGTGTTCTTATATATGAACTTAGGAGTTGTCCTTGCATCGCCTATTGACCGCACTGCTTCTCTCTGCCGCCTCCTACGGAGCGTCCTTCCAGATTGACAATTACCGGCTCTCCGCCAACGTCAACGGACAGAATTTTTCCTCCATAGACGGCCCGTTGGCCATCAATTACGCCTTGTTTGGGGTATTGGGCAATCCATCCCTGTACATCACCGGGAACCTTGGGTTTTACCAGGGCGAGTACCCCTTTGGCTACGTCGGCAGGCTCCCACCGAATTCGGCCATTTCCCTTCGCTTCACCGACGTGACCATCAGCTGTATCGGTGGCACCGGTTCGTGCGGTGGCTGGAACGTGGGAATTCAAAGCTCATTTGAGGCTGGTCCGCTGGGTGGTGTTGGTGGCCCAACAGGGATCGTCGTCGATACCTTTGTCGGCATCGACGGTACGGTATCTAACGGCATCGCGGGCGTCCTTGGCGTCATATACAGAAACGTTAGCGATTTCATGTTTTTGGAAAACGTGAGCGGGTACTTCAGCGACATGAAGTCCGGCGGCCCGGTGACGGTACCCTTACGGGGTAATTCGAGCTCGCTAGGCTTCTTCCTTTGGGGCGATGGACTGCCCACTGGCACCACGATCTCCATGCCGGGCAGCGTCTGGGCTTCCTTTGAGCAGGCCGTACCCGGAGTGGCGGCCGTGCCTGAACCCGGTACCATCGTATTGGTTTCGGCGGCCTTCGCCGGGGCGTGGTTGCTGCGCCGTCAACAGAGGTAACATGGCGGGCGGCTAGCAGGCTTCCGGTTCGAGCCATGACCACCCGGGCCTATCGCATCACCCTTGGCGCTTTGGCGCTGCTGGCTTTCCTGCTGCGCACGGTGCCCATTTGGGACCGCGTTATCCACCCCACCTTCATCAACTTTCAGGAGACCGATGCGTGGTATCACGTTCGCCTGATCGACCACCTGACCGCCCACTTCCCCTTCCCGCTCACGTGGGATCACCACGTTCTGCACCCCGGCGGCCAGGCCGTCCTGGTGGGACCGCTGTTCGACTTCCTTGCCGCAACGGTAGCGTGGCTTGCCGGCCTGGGGAGCCCATCCACGCGGTTGACCCACATCATTGCGGCGATTTACCCAGCCGTGTTGGGTGCGCTGATCGTACTGGCTAACGCGGCGCTGGCCCGGCATCTGGCAGGCCGTTCGGCCGCGCTCCTCACCGCCTTGTTCACCGCGCTGCTTCCGGGGTATTTGCTTGCGGTCACCAGCCTCGGCTTCACCGATCATCACGCCCTGGAGAGCCTGCTGAGCGTGGTGGCCGTGCTGCTGCTGCAGCGGGACCGGCCCATGCTGGCGGGGCTGGCGATGGCGGCCTACGCCCTGACCTTCACTGGAGCTGCCGCGTTTCTGGCGGTACTGGTGGGTTGGGCCTGCCTGGAACAAATGTATGGGTCGAGGCCCGTGCGGCCCTTCGCGGTGAGTTGCGCGATCGCGCTGCCGTTCGCCCTGCTCTTCCGTCATGTGCTGTGGATGGAATACAGTGTCGCGGTGCTGGTGGCCGGCGTTGTCGCACCGGCGGCAGTGAGCGCGTTGCGCCCGCGCCGCAGGCTGTGGGCACCTGCCTTCCTGCTGCTGGCAGTGGCGGCCATCCTGGTCTTCCAAACCAAAGCCGGCGAGATCGCCTTCCGCCAATTGACCGCCACCTCACCCATCAGCCAGACCGTGGGTGAACTGCATTCGCTGACGCATTCCAAAGGTTTCTTCTCACTGGAAGGCGCGTGGCGGGAGGCTGCCGGCGTATTGCCGTTGGCCCTTGCGGGACTGCTGGCGTTCGGCACCGCCTACCCGCTGGCCGGCCTATGGACGGCGGTTTCCTTCCTCCTGGCGGCGATGCAGATCCGGATGGTTTACTACGCCGCACCGATGGCCGCGCTGTTTGCCGGACTGGCCGCCGCGCGCTTCCTATCAACACCTGGGGTCAAGCGCTGGCTGACGATCGCGTTCCTGATCGTGGCGGTCGCGATCCCGGGCGTCAACGCCGCACTCGACCCGCCCGAGAACCCGGGCGCGGTGACCCCCGACTGGCTCCTTTCGCTCGAATGGCTGCGCGAGAATACCCCCGAGCCGTTCGCCGAATCCCCGGAGGGCTATGGCGTCGTGGCCTGGTGGGATTTCGGGTATTGGATTACCACCGTGGGGCATCGCATCCCGATGACCAACCCCGCCCAGACCAACGCCGGCCGGGTTGCGGCGTTCTTCCTGGCCACCACGGAAGATCAGGCCCTGGAGGCACTGGGTCCGGACGCCAGGGCCCGCTACGTGATGGTCGACTCCAGGCTCCCGATGAACCCGCGCTCGCCGCGGCTGGGTATGTTTCCCACGTTCTTTCCCTACGCACCCCAGATCCGCCAGAGCGACTACCTGCGCCAGGTGCTGCTGAAGGACGACAGCGGGAACTGGAAGCCCATGACCATTTTCCTGCCGGCCTACTATGAGTCGATGGCGGTACGATTGGCGGCCTTCGGCGGCCGGGAGATCGCGGCGGGAGACGGGGCCATCGTTTGCGTGGACAGCGATCGACGTGTGACGCAGTATAGGCTGGTCAGTGCCCCGGCTCCGACTCCGCCCGCGGGTTGCCTGCTGGCGGGGTTGGAGCCGCTTACGTCTCCCGTAGGCGTTGCAGCGCTTACCCGTTTCCGCCGCGTGCAGGGGGCGACAAACGCGGTTCAGATCTTCGAAGTGGCGCCGCGTCCGATTGGGATTCGGTGAGAGGGGGGCCGAGTTGTTATCGACACAGGCGGCTGAAAACCGTGTGCGCACTTTGTTGAGACTCGACGGGCCTCCCTATTTTTAAGATTTTGTAACGTTCTGTTCACGTACGCGCTCCTACACCTTGTTATGGCTGCCAGGACCGCCGGGTCGATGAGCCAAACACGGATGAGTAGGGAGAAGTTCAGATGGCCGCTACTACGTGGAATTGGAGAACGGCCGGTGCCGTCGCCCTCGTTTTGACGTTCGTGCCGGTTTTGGTCGCGGAGGAGAAGAAGTTCACCTATTTGGCTTTAGGGGACTCGATTGCGTTTGGCGTCGATCCGACTCGACTGCCGCCCATCTCGACCTCCGTTCCGGGACCGGAAGCGTTTACCGGGTATCCGGAGCGCGTTGCGGAGGTCCTGAAACTGCTGCAGGCGAAGAAGCTGGCGAATGCTTCCTGTCCGGGGGAGAGTAGCGGGAGTTTCCTTACGTTTGGCGCGCGCGATCTGGGTTGCAACGATGTGGGGCCGCAGGGGCAGCCACCGTGGAAGCCGACCATCGGGTTGCGCACAAGCTATGCGGGCACGCAGATGGAGTTTGCTCAGGAGCAACTGCGGAGGAATGAGAAGATCGACCTGGTTACGTTGAGCATTGGCGGCAACGATCTGTCGATTGTGCAGAAGGATTGCGGGCTGTCGGCGAATGGGGATCCGGCGGCGTTTGCGGCGTGTGTGCGGCAGAAGCTGTTTATTGAGACTCCGGCAGGGGGGCTGGCTCCCGGTGAGGTTTTGCAGGCATATGCGGCGAACCTGACTCAGATTCTGACGCGGATTCGCGCTGGGGCCGAGTATCGGGGCACGCTGGTTTTGTTGACCTACTATTCGCCGAGCGCGGACCCGCTGACGACCGGGGCGATTTTTGCGTTGAACCAGGTGATGGCGGGGGTGGGCGCGCCGTTCGGCGCGAAGATTGCGGATGGGTTTGCTGCGTTCCAGATGGCTTCGGGGCCGGATGGGGATCCGTGCCGGGCGGGGCTGCTGGTGGAGTTGACGCCGCGGCCTAATCTGAGTTGCGATATTCATCCTTCGGTGAAGGGGCGGAATTTGTTGGCGGCGGCTGTGGTTGCGGTTGTGGACGCGAAGGACAAGCGGGAGTAGGCGGGGCGGCTACTGACTTCGCTGCACAGATAGAGGCACTAGGGCGGCGGCGATCGAGCCATCGCCGAAGCCGGAACCCCAGCAGATGTCGCCATCGCACAGGATCTTTGTGCCGGGCCGCCGGATCAGGATTCCGCGTATGCGCAGGCGGTGGGGAGAGTGGCCACCCAGCGCTTGTCGCTTGCGGAGCTCATCGATCTGTTTCGCGAGCGAGGCCCAGCCTTGCTTGCTCCCCTTCTGCTTGTGCGGGCAGCCTTCCGTTTCCTCGTGGCAAAAGGCAAGGATGGGCCGCAGCGGGAGATCTTTCGACGACTGGGGGCACAGATGGCCGACTGTGTCCTCGAACAGTTTGTAGCCGTGATATGCCGAACCGTCGAGGGTCGCCTCCAGGTCTACGACGATTGGCTTGGACGCTGCGCCGGCCGGCTGGGAGAGGGTTTCGCAGATGCCGGCGGCAAGCCCGGGTAGGGCCGTGAGGGCTAGTATTGCGATTCTTAGCAGTGCGGGCATGACTGAGCGGAGGCAGCTTCGAGTATATGCCGTGGCAGTTGCAGGGCGCGAAGTTGGTTCCGGCCGGCGAGCCTGACGACATGAGAGGGGCTTCGTCCATTCACTCACTGTTCGTTGTTGGCGGCGTTCGCAGACGTTCAGCGGCGAGGGCGGCTGGGTAGAGGCACCAGAAGGCGAGGCCGATCAGTTTCAGGCTCGAGTTGGCTACGGGATAGAACAGGCACACGATGCTTCCTACTGCGGAGAGGACGCCGAGGGGAAGCAGCAGGATCCCGAGGAAGGCAAAGGCGCGGAGGAGTGGGGCACGCCATGGGCGGTGGCGGCGGTGCTGCGCGAGACGCCGGAGGGTGAGGGCGGGAAAGAGCCAGAAGAGGAACACGAACGGGGCGGCGATGAGGTGACCTCGGGGGGTAGCGAGGTCGAGGCAGGTGGTGGCGCCGGTTATCGCCGCGTGGAGGAGTTGCGCGGCCAGATTGGCGGGGAGGTCAAGTCCGAATACAGCTTCCTGGCCAGCGGTATAACTTCGCCAGGCGTCACAGAAATCGTATTCGGTGAACAGTGGGCGGGCCAGGTCCTGCCGGATGTACTCCAGGGCATCGAATCGACTCTGATTCGACGACGCCAGCCAGTAGCCGTGGGCGAGGAAGGCGAAGTAGCGCACCGTTTGTAGCAGCGCGAATGCGGCTGGGAACCAGGCGGCGGTGAGGATCCGGTGCATGGGTGGTTCGGAGTTTCCCTGTAGTATATGCTCGGGGAGTGGAGAGCGCGACGGGACAAACGGATCCGGATCCGCTGTGGGACGAGATTGCCCGGTTACTAGAAGAGGCCTCCGCCATGGGGCCGGAGGAGCGGCGGGCGTATGTGCGGGCGAACAGTTCGAGCGAATGGGTTCGCGCCGAAGTGATGGACCTGTTTGCGGCTGAGGAGCTGGATGGCTCGTTTCTGGAACGCGGCGCGGATATGAGCCTGCTACGCGATCCGCTATTGGGGCAGCGGGCCGGGGATTGTCTGCTGTTGCGAACCGCCGGCGAGGGCGGGATGGGGACCGTCTACGAGGGCCTGCGGACGCTGGCGCTGGGTGACGGGGGGACGGCGGAGCAGCGGGTGGCGGTGAAGGTTTGGCATGCCGGGGCGGTGCGAGCGCAGGAGGCGGTGCGGGAGGCGCGGCTGCTGGCGCGGTTGAACCATCCGCATATCGCGCGGCTTTTGGACACGGGGCAGTTGCCCGATGGGCGGCCGTTTTTGGTGATGGAGTTTGTGGAGGGGCGGCCGCTGCTGGAGGGGGCGGCGGGGCTGGATTTGCGGGCGAAGCTGGTTTTGTTCCGGAAGGTTTGTGACGCGGTGGAGGCGGCGCACCGGGCGCTGATTGTGCATCGGGATTTGAAGCCTTCGAACATCCTGCTGACGGCGACGGGGGAGCCGAAGCTGATTGATTTTGGGATTGGCCGTTCGATGGAGGAGAGTGGGCAGACGATGGACCGGCGGCTGACGCCGCAGTATGCGAGTCCGGAACAGCTGCGCGGGGAGCCGCTGGGGACGGCGACCGATGTGTATTCGCTGGGGGTGATTCTGGGGGAGCTGGTGGCGGGAGCGCCGGTGGAATTGGCGAGTGTGATTCTGAAGGCCACGGCGGAGCGGGCGGAGGAGCGGTATGGGTCGGCGCAGGCGCTGAGTGATGATTTGGAACGGTTTTTGAAGGGCGAACCGGTGCGGGCGGTGGAGGCGACGTTGGGGTACCGGGCGCGGAAGTTTTTGGGGAGGCACCGGTGGGCGGTGGGGGCGGGGATGGCGGCGTTGGCACTGATTGGGGTGGCGTTTTTGGGGGCTTATCGGGAGAAGCGGATTGCGGAGCAGCGGTTTAACGAAGTGAGGGGATTGGCGCGGACGTTGTTGTATGAGATCCACGACGAGGTGGCGAAGACGCCGGGGTCATTGGCGAGCCGGCAGGTGATTGTGGGGCGGGCGCTGGAGTATCTGGACCGGTTGGCGGACGGGGCGCGGGGGGACGAGGCGCTACAGATGGATTTGGCGGAGGGGTATGCGCGGGTGGGGGAGGTGCAGGGGTCGACGACGATTATGGCGGAATCGTTTGCGCAGCATCGGGATGCGGCGGGGAGTTTGGCGAAGTCGGTTGGGATATGGGAGCAGTTATATGCGGCGCGGCCGGGGGACCGGCAGCGGCGGGTGGCGCTGGCGCGGGCGGTGGATAAGCTGGCGCAGGCGTGCGCGGTGTCGGGACAGGAGGATTGCCAGCGGGCGCGGATGGCGCAGGCGGAGCGGCTGTTTGGGGAAGACGCGGCGGAGAATCCGGGGGATCCGCGGGCGCAGGTGAGGTGGCTGTCGGCGCGGATTGACGCGCGGCCGGTGCGGGGGGGTGATCCTGAGGCGGTGCGGGGGGTGTACCGGGAGGTGGCGCGGGGGTTTGACGAACTGCTGCGGCGGTGGCCGAAGGAGAAGCAGGTGGTGTCGTTTGCGGCGTATGCGTTTAAGCGTTTGGGGGCGCTGGAGGGGAAGATGGGGGCGCATGCGGAGGGGTTGGCGCAGTATGAGAAGGCGCTGCGGTTGCATGAGCGGGAGGGGAACCGGATGGGGGTTTCGACCTGTTACGTGGATATGGCTTGGATTGAGCAGGAGCGGAAAAATTGGGGGGCGGCGCTGGGGGCGATGGACCGGGCGCTGGGG
>JBIKOG010000338.1:0-6722 GCA_044358225.1 Bryobacteraceae bacterium
ATGGGTTCCAGCAGATCGAACCCCTTCTGTTCGGCGAAGCGGGAGACTATGCCGATGAGCGGACGGGTGTGGGCTTCGGCGCCGAAGCCCATGGCTTCGAGCAGTGCCCGTTTGCAGGCGGCTTTGCCTTCGAGATCTTCGGGCGTGTAGTGCGCGGGGAGGAGCTTATCGGTGGCGGGATTCCAGTCGGCGTAATCGACGCCGTTGAGGATGCCGGTGAGCTTATTCGAGCGAGACCGGAGCAGGCCGTCGAGCCCGAAGCCGTGTTCGGCGGTTTGGATTTCGCGGGCGTAGGTGGGGCTGACGGTGGTGATCTGATCGGCGGCGACGATGGCGCCTTTCATGAGATTGACGTCGCCGTAGAACTCGAGAAACTCGGGGTGGAACTGCAGGCCATCGAGGCCGAGCTCCCACAGTGCCTGCTGGCCAAAGCGGCCCTGGTAGCCGAGGTTGTGGATGGTGAAGACGTGCTTCAAATGGGCCAGACGCGGATCGTTCCAAAACCAGCATTTGGCATAGATGAGAGCCATGGCGGCTTGCCAGTCGTGGGCGTGAAGGATGTCGGGCTGTTCCAGTTCGCGGGCGATGGCGAGGGCGGCCAATGAGAAGACGGCGAAGCGGAGATGGTTGTCCATGAAGTCCGTGCCGTAGGAGGAGTAGATGCCGTCGCGATCGAAGAACCAAGGAGCGTCGACGAAATAGAATGCCACGCCGTCGCGGCGCAGACGCCAGACATCGACGCGGTGGCGGAAGTTGTTGATGTAGACGGGCAGGTCCGTCATCACCTTTTCAACGCCCGCCGGATGGAGGCCCTTGTACTTGGGGATCACCACGGAGGCCGACATACCTTGTCGAACCAACGCGGCCGGCAGGGCGCCCAGAACATCAGCGAGGCCACCGGTCTTTGCAAACGGCGCCGCTTCCGACGCCACCATCATCACTTTCGCCATTGCACCCTCATCATAGCCTGTGCCAGCGCGGGGACGATGAGACTGCCTAAAAACGCACCTAAAAACGAGTTCCACTCGGTGGCGAAGGCGCCGACGGCGGCGTAGAGCGTGCCGATGCCGGCGTTGGCGAGCGTGGTCAACAGCAGGAAGCGACGGAAGGGCATGGCGGTCATGCCGGCGAAGAAAACGGCGGCTTCGGCAAGCACCGGGACGGCGCGAGTGACGATGACGGTCCATTCGCCGTAGCGAGCCCAGAGGCCGGTGATCTGTTCGTCGGCGCGGTCCTTTGCCAAGCGGCCGGCGCGATAGCCGAGCCAGCAGCCGGCCGTCATGCCGATGGTGTTGGTGAGCGCGCCGGCGACGAAGCCGAGCAGTACGCCGGAAGCCGTGGAGAGAATGCTGGACGGGACGGGGAGGAAGATGTCGCCGGCGAGGAGGGCGGCGATCGCGGGCGGGATCCACCAGGCGCCGCGGTGGTCGGCCAGGAGCTGGTTGGCGAAGGCGTTGAACGTGTCTTCCCAGAGGAAGAAGGGGATGAGAATGATGGCCAGTACCGCGCAGACCAGCAACACAAGACGCATGGGGCCAGCATATCCTTGAATGAATGAAGTTGCCTACGCCCGTTCCTGAAAGTGAACTGAAAACGACCGCTTTGGAGACGATTCGCAAAGCGAAATTCCCGGTCATGGCCACCGTCGATAACGGCCAGCCGCGCGCGCGGCCGGTGTCGCCGGTGCGCACCGATGGCTTCACGATTTATATCGCGTCGATGCGGGCGTCCGCGAAGACGGCGGAGTTGGAAGCCTGTCCGCGGACGGAGCTCTGCTACCTCTCTGAGGATCACGACCAGGTGCGCATCACCGGCCCGTGTTTATTGGTTACGGACGCCACAGTGCGGCAATCGATCTGGGATTCGAATCCGCTGTTACGGGCGTATTTGGGATCGATTGATAACCCCGAATTCGTGCTGTACGTGGTGCAGCCGGAGCGCGTGCGATTCATGCGCGAATGGGCGCTGGACTACCAGGAAGTGCCGCTGACGTAGATGCTGCGCACCCTGGAAGCCTACTTCGAATTCGCGCGGTTGGGGACGGGCTGGCGGCAGGAGATCGTGGCCGGGTTGACCACGTTTCTGACGATGGCCTACATCATCTTCGTGAACCCGTCGATCCTGGCGGAGGCGGGGATGCCGGCGGCGGCGGTGACGGCGGCCACCTGTATTTCCGCAGGTTTGGCGAGTATTCTGATGGGCGCGGTGGCGCGGTACCCGATTGCGATGGCGCCGGGGATGGGGCTGAACGCGTACTTCACGTATGGCGTTGTGAAGGGCATGGGCGTCGAGTGGCAGACGGCGCTCGGCGCGGTGTTTTTGTCCGGTGTACTGTTTCTGCTGCTGACGGCGGTGGGCGTGCGGCGGTGGATTGTGGAGTCGATCCCGCGCCCGCTGTACGCGGCGACGGCCGTTGGCATTGGGCTCTTTATTGCGCTGATCGGGATGAAGAACGCGGGCATCGTCCAGGCGAGCCCGGCGACGATGTTGACGCTGGGGAACCTGCGCGCGCCGGGCACGGTGCTGGCGTTGGCGGGCTTGGTTTTGACGGGCGCTCTGTTGATTGGCGGCGTGCGCGCGGCGATGCTGATTGGGGCCGCGGTGACGACGGGAGCCTCGGTTTTATTGGGGCTGACGAAGCTGGGCGGGGGCGCGGCGCCGTGGGAGGCGCTGGGCCAGACGGCGTTCCAGTTGAACATTCCGGCGGCGTTTCAGCTGGGCGTGGCGGAGATTGTGTTCGCGTTTCTGTTCGTGGATCTGTTCGATAATCTGGGCACGTTGCTAGCGGTGGCCAACCGCGCGGGGCTGATTGAGAAAGACGGGCGCATTCCGCGGATTGAGCGGATTCTGGCGGCGGATTCGGTGGCGACGATGGCGGGGGCGCTGATGGGGACGTCGACGGTGGTGAGCTACATCGAAAGCGCGGCTGGGGTGGCGGCGGGCGGACGATCGGGCGTGACAGCCATTGTGGCGGGCATCTGCTTCTTGCTGGCACTGTTTGTCGCGCCATGGCTGGGCGTGATTCCGGCGGCGGCGACCGCTCCCGCGTTGATTCTGGTGGGCGCGATGATGATGGCGCACACGGCGGAAATCGAATGGGGTGATTTGCGGGACGCCATTCCAGCGTTCCTGACGATTGTCGCGATTCCGATGACGTTTTCGATTGCGAACGGACTTTCGCTGGGGTTCCTATCCTACGCGCTGCTGCAGGTGGCGACGGGGCGCGCGCGCGCCGTTTCGCCGTTCGTGTATATACTTTCCGCGGTGCTGTTGGGCCGATTTTTCTATCTGGGTTCGGGATGATGAAACTACTCTTACTGCTTTGTTCCGCCGTTGTTTTTGCCGCCGATTGGCAGATGGTCTCCGTCGCCAGGATTTGGGATCAGCCGAAACACGCGGCGTTTGGCGACCTGATTCGCTGGAAGGACCGCTGGTACTGCGTGTTCCGCGAGGCCGGCGGGCACATGCCGCGCAAGGGCGCGCCGGATGACGGGACGCTGCGGATTTTGTCCAGCGCCAACGGGGACCAGTGGCAGAGCGAGGCGCTGTTGCAGGAAGCCGGCGTGGACCTGCGCGATCCGCATTTGAGCATCACGGCGAAGGGGCAACTGATGGTGGTGGCAGGCGGGTCCTACTATCCGGAAGGCGTGTACAAGTCGCGGCAGAGCCGGGTGTTCTTTTCGAAGAATGGCAAGACGTGGACCGCCCCGCGAAAGGTGGTCGAAGACGGGCACTGGCTGTGGCGCGTGACGTGGCACAAGGGCGTGGCGTATGGGGTTTCGAAGTATGGGTCGCCGTCGGCGGAGTTGGCGTCGAACCCGCGGAAGGTGCGCCTGGTGCGGAGCAAGGACGGGGCGCAGTGGGAGACCGTGACGGAGTTGCAGGTGCCGGGCGGGGATGAAACGGCGGTGCGATTTACGGCCGATGGGACGATGGTGGCGCTGACGAGGCGGACGTGGACGGATGGAAATATCGCGTGGATCGGGACCAGCAAGCCGCCGTACAAGGAGTGGAGCTGGAAGCCGTCGGGACACTTCATCGGCGGGCCGAATGTGGCTGTGCTGCCGACGGGGGAGTGGGTGGCCGGCGGTCGGATTTTTGCGGGCGGCTACGGGAAGGACCCGCATACGGAGATTGGCGAATTGACTCCCGACGGGTTCACGCCGAAGCTGCGGCTGCCGAGCGGCGGCGATAGCAGTTACCCTGGATTTGTATGGCATGATGGCCTGTTGTGGACGCTCTACTATTCGAGCCACGAGGGGAAGACGTCGATCTATCTGGCGAAGATCAGGGTGCGGTGAGGTCGGCATGAGCGAGCGGCGGGAGCGTATTGCCAAGCGAGTCGTCGACGCGGTTCTTGCTCTGGATTATGGTGACTTGAACGGGAGAGCCGGGCGGCGGGTCACGGGCTATGTTGAACCGACGGAGGCGGCGTGGCAACTGTTGGAAGAGTCCGTTGCGCCGCTCATGTTTGAGTGTAAGTCAGCGCTGCAGCGAGGAAAAGTGGAGGAGGCCCGAACGCTGGTCGAGGGTATACTCATCGGATTGTACCGATTGACGGAGGTCGAGGGCAGCGATCTGCTGCCGTGGGCACCCGACTTTCCAGCGGAACAGGCCGGCGCCGTTCTGGGAGAGTGGGCGGAGCGTTCGAGTATCCCGGCGATCGGGGCGGAGTTCATCGAGGCGCACATTCCCCAATGGACCTGGGCAAAATAGACCCGGCTGGCTGGCGCTATCCTCAAATGATAGGACCCATGCGCCGACTACTCTACTTTGCCATTTGCGTCACCGCCTTTGCCCAAGCCAACAAGCCTCTGGGACTGGCCGATATTCTTGCCTGGAAACGTATCCAATCCGCCGCTGTATCGAACGACGGCAACTGGTTCGCCTACCAACTGGTGCCTACCGAAGGCGATGCCAGCGTGGTGCTGCGGAACCTGAAAGACGGCAAGGAGACGAAGTTCCCGATTGGGGAGATCGCCATGCCGGCCGGGGCGTTCGGGCCTCCGGGCGCGGCGCCGAGCGGCGTGCAGATTTCCGACGATTCCAAGTGGGCGGCGTTCACCGTTTTCCCGAACAAGCCGAAGGTGCGGGACCGCAAGCCGCCGATCAACAAGATGGTGCTGGTGGAACTGGCGACAGGCAAGAAGACCGAGTTCGACCGTGTGCGGCGATTCAGCTTTTCCGGCGAGCGCGGGGGCTGGCTGGCCATGCTGCGCTACAAGCCCGAGGGGCAGAAGTGGGAAGGCGCGGACCTGATTCTGCGCGAGCTGGCGACGGGCGATGAGCTGAACACGGGCAACGTGAGCGAGTTTACTTTCGACAAGAAGGGCAACTGGCTGGCGTTCGTGGTGGACGCCAATGAAATGGCTGGGAATGGCGTGCAGTTGCGGAATATGGACACGGGTTCGGTGATGCCGTTGGACAGCGCCAAGGCGTCGTATAAAGGCGCGACATGGACGGAGAAGGGCGACGCGCTAGCCGTGCTGCGCGGCGTGGAGGACAAGGGGTTTGAAGACAAGCTGTACACCGTGGTGGGGTTCCGCAGTTTTAGTGGTGCGGGGCGGCCGGAGAAGATCGTGTTTGAACCAAAGGCGGAGCGCGCGTTTCCGGCGGGGATGACGGTGAGTCCGAACCGAAATCCGACGTGGTCGCAGGATCTGTCTCTGATTGCGTTTGGGATTCATGAGGTGAAGGTGAAGAAGGCGGGCGCGGAGAAGAAGCCCGCTGCTGTGGAGCCGCCGCCCGCGGGCCCCGGTGGGCCGCCGAAGCCAGATGATAAGGAGCGCGCCGGATTGGTGCTCTGGCACTGGCAGGATAAACGGTTGCAGCCGCAGCAGGCGGTGGAGGAGTCGCGCGATAAGAGCTTCAGCTACACGTCGGTGTATCGCGTGGCGGAGAAGCGGTTTGTGAGGCTGGCCGATGAGTCTCTGCGGCAGGTGACGATTCCGGAGCCGCACACGATCGGGCTGGGAATCGATACGAATCCGTATCAATTGAATGGGAGTTTGAACGGGCAGCGGTTCCAGGATGTGTATGTGGTGGACCTGACCACGGGGCAGCGCAAACTGGCGCTGCAAAAGGCGCGCTACTTCAATGGGCCGTCGCCGGACGCCAAGTACCTGGCCTATTACGAGGACGGCAATCACTGGACCTACAATACGGCCACGGGCGAGAAAAAGAACCTGACGGCGAACGTGAAGACGACGCATTTCTGGGATGACGAGGACGATCACAACGTGCTGAAACCGCCGGCCCGGTCGTTGGGCTGGAGTGCGGCGAGCGATGCCTTGCTGGTGACCGACAACTGGGACATCTGGCGCGTGGGGCTCGACGGGAAAGCCGCGAATCTGACCGTGACGGGCAAGCGCGACAAGGTGCGCTACCGGAACCGCTTCCGGTTGGACCCGGACGAAAAGGGCATCGATCTGGCGAAGGCGATGTACGTGGATTCCTACGGCGAATGGACGAAGAAGAGCGGGATTGTCCGCATCGATCCGGGCGCGAAACAGCCGAAAACATTGGTGTGGGACGATGCGGAGTTCAGTGGATTACTGAAGGCCAAGAAGGCCGACACGTACCTGTTCCGGCGCGAGACGTGGGCCGATTATCCGGACTTCCACGTGGCAAACGCCGAGTTGGCGGGCGCGACGAAGGTGACCGCGGCGAACCCGCAGCAGAAGGAATTCGGCTGGACGTCAGGGGCGAAGCTGATCGACTAC
>JBIKOG010000125.1:0-22300 GCA_044358225.1 Bryobacteraceae bacterium
GGCCCCCTCGTGACGGTCTATCTACTCGAATCGTTCGACCTGCCCGCCAATTGGGCCCGTCTCGACGAGTTCGAAGGCCCCGGGTACCGCCGCGTCGTCACGACCGTGCGCCTCGCCACCGGCGAACGGGACGCATACATCTACGAACTCGTCACCTGACCTACAACGTCCGCAAAAACGCAATCAACGCCGCCCGATCCCCCGGGGAGAGCTTCAACCCGAACGCATGCCCCTTCACCCCACGGGCCTTTCCATCCGGTCCCTTATACCCTCCCGGCACATGCTCCGCGCTCACCCGCTTCGGATCAAACCACTCCTCCAACGTCGCCACCGACCCCTGATGCTCCAACGGGCCCCGGTACCATAACCCCTTTAACGAAGGCACTTTGTAATACCCCGTCCCCTTCCGCGACTGCAACGCATACCGCGGATCCGTCCCCACCTTCATCGACGAAACCTCTCCCCCCACCGGCGCCGCAAACCCCTCCACCGGAATCAACTTATTGTTCGTATACAACGGCGCCGTATGGCACCGCCCGCACCGCTCCTTCTCAAAAACCGCCTTTCCCTTCACCGCGATCCCAGCGAACTTGTTCGGGTTCTCCGGCGGCCGCAGCGAATAGATATAAACCGCCAGCGCATACAGCTGCTCATCGCTGTACCGCATCCCAACGCGTGTCGAAGCCGGCCCGTCCCCATACCGCGCCCGCCCGATCATGTCCTGCACCAGCGTCGTATAACGCATCAAATCACCTGCACTTTTGTGCCGAACCAGCCCTGTATGGTCCAAAAAATGCCGTTCCTGGACGCCGATAATATCCGGAATCTGCGGCGGCAACAACATGCTCGTATGCGCCCGCGCCGTCACCCCAGCCGGAATCGCCTCCCCCGCCGCCATCAATTCATCCAGCGACATCTGCGCCGCCCGCCGGTTCGGATCGTCCACCAACCCCGGCACCTCAAATTGTTTGGCGAATTCCCGCAGCCGTTTCAATAGCTCCCCTGGCGGCGCGAACTTCGCCGCCCGCCGCAACATCCACGCCCCCTGCCGGTCCGCCGGATTGTTTCCCTGCGCCCCCGGCGCGACGGTCCCATCCGGCATCACGCGCGTATGGCACGTGTTGCAACCCATCGAACCGAGCTCCACCTCGCCCTTCCTCCGAACCACCCACCGCGCGAACGGAATCGTGCCGTCTTTCGCTACTGGCATCCCGGTTTCTTCATAAAACGCCGGATTCCGCACCTCCGCCGCCCCGAAAAACACCGGCCCAAACGACACCGGCGAGTTGAAGATGATCTCCCCCGCCCGCACCCAATCGGCCTCGGTCTTCAGCGCCGAAGCATCAAAGGCTACCTGTGGTTCCTGCTGTTTCAACCACTCCATGTACCCCGCCGGCTCGCGCTTCGGGTGATAAACCGGATAGGTCTTGTAAATGGTCCGCACCGGCGTCGCATAGTACGCCTGCTCGGAAATATGCACCGGCGAATAGCTCGGCTTCGCCAGCGGCACCTCCGCCGCCTTCACTGCCGCCTCCGTCCACGTCCGCGGCACCTCCGCTCCGAACATCACCGCCGCTACCAACAACCAGCCTATCTGTCGCATTGCCACTCTCACCGCATGATAACTCGATGCGGCTCCGCCCATCCGCCCCTTCCCCAGGCGCCGCGAATCCCAGCGGCAAAAGTGGAGACAATCCGTCTACGATCCTCCTAAATTACTAACAGGATCGCTTCTCCATGCCCGCTCAGGCCGGTGAACTCCTCGCCCGTCTGGGCGTCACCGTCATCAGCGGCTGCGGCAGCCCCGCCACCCGCGTCGCGGCCGAACGCGCACTCGCCGCCGGCGGCCTTGTCGTCAGCATCATCCCGCCCAGTGAACTGCCCCCAGCCGGTTGGCCCGCCACCGTGGTCATCCCCTGCGGCATCGGCGACGTCCGCAATCTCCTCATGGCCCTCTCCGGAGACGCCTGCATCGCCATCGGCGGCCGCGCCGGCACCATTTCCGAGGTCTGCCTCGCCTGGCTTCACAAACGCCCCCTCCTCCCCCTCACCGGCTGTGGCGGCTGCTCGGACATCCTCCCCTGGAGTTCCGTCGACGAACTCGAATCCCAACTCCGCCATCTCCATCTACTCCCCGCCTCCGGAGCCCACGAACCTCCCGCTTGATACCATCGGTTAGCAATGCGTACCGCGCTCTTTCTAACCGCCCTAACCGCCCTCGCCCAACAGCCCCGCCCCTATCTCCACGCCCCCGCCGGCGATGCCTACGCCGTCCACGACCCTAACGGCACCACCATTCTCCCCAACGGCCGCCTCCTCCGCCCCGCCGGAAAGCACCTCCCCCTCGCTCGCTTCCCCCACGGCATGGCCATGTCCCGCGATGGCGCCCTCCTCTTCGTCCCCTCCGATGGCGTCGGCCAGCTCGTCTCCAACTGGCAATCCCCCACCCCCACAATCAAGGAAATCACGCCCCCAAAACCTGCCAATAGCCGCCGCATCCACCTCAACGCCGGCGGCGCCGACTTCTCCCCCGATGGCGCCCTCCTCTACTGGTCCAGCGGCGAACGCGGCTCCGTCTTCGTCTACGACACCCGCTCGGCCACCCTCCAAGCCGAAATCTCCCTTAACGTCGACAAGTTCAACGACTCCTTCGCCGTCGACGTCAAACTCTCCGCCGACGGCCGCCATCTCTACTGTGCCGACGTCACAAACTTCCGCCTCGCCGTCGTCGATACCGCCCAGCGCCGCCCCGTCGGCTCCGTCCCCGTCGGCCGCTACCCCTACGCCCTCGCCATTTCCGGCACCAACGTACTAGTCGCCAACATCGGCCTCTTCGAATACAGCGCCATCCCAGCCCCCAAGGACGACAAATTCGACAAGCGCGGCCTCACCCGCCCCGCCTTCGGCTATCCCAGCAAGGAGGCCAAAAACGGCGTCGAGTTCGAAGGCCGCAAAGTCCCCGGCTTGGGCGACGACACCGTCCCCGAAGCCTTCTCCGTCTGGAGTGTCGACGTCGCCAACCCCGCCGCCCCCCGCGTTGCCGCCCGCTGGAAAACCGGCATGCTCATCCACTCCCCGGCCGACAACGGCAAAACCGTCGGCGGCGCCGCGCCGAACTTCCTCACCGCCCGCGACAACTCCGTCTACGTCGCCAACGGCAACAACGACCTGATCGAGCGCATCGACCTCGTCCAATCCAAATCCGCCACCCGCTCCCGCATTGTCCCCAGCCCCCTCGTCGCCGGCCTCCGCGGCGTTGGCCCCAGCGGCATGGCCCTCTCCCCCGATGGCCGCCGCCTCTACGTCGCCGAAAGCGGCATCAACGCCATCGGCGTCCTCGACGCCACTACCCTGAAAGTCCTCGGCCACATCCCCACCGCCTGGTACCCCTACCGCGTCGCCGTCTCGCCCGATGGCCGCCGCCTCGCCGTTACCTGTTTCAAAGGGTTCGGCAACGGCCCCAGCGGCGGCGCCAACATCCCCAAAAGCGAGTTCCTCCGCCTCCGCGGCGTCCTCTCCATCCTCGACACCCCCGACGACAACGCCCTCGCTGCCATGACCGCCCGCACCCTCGAAAACAATGGCATGGTGGACCGCGCCCCCCTCACCGCCCCTACTCTTCCTAAGCAGATCCGCCACGTCGTCTTCATCACCAAAGAAAACCACACCTTCGACACCATCTTCGACCGCATTCCCGGTGCCCGCCACGACCCCTCTCTCCTCCGCTGGGGCCTCAACCAAACCATCGAAGAGAAGGGCCAGCCTACGCTCACCAACGTCCCGGTCATGGTCAACCACAACGCCCTCGCCCGCCAGTTCACCGTCAGCGATAACTTCTACCTCGAACCGGAAGCCTCCGGCGTCGGCCACCGCTGGCTGGTCGGGGTTCAGCCCAACAACCTCATGCAGATGACCTACACCCTCGGCTGGACCTTCAACGAAAAGAGTACCGCTCCCGGCCGCCGGTACGCCATGGGTTCCAACGGCTCTCTCATGCCAGAAGACTACCCCGAAGCCGGCTCCATGTGGGAACACCTCGCCCGCCGCCGCGTGACCTTCCGCAACTACGGCGAAGGCTTTGAATTCCCCGGCGTCGTCGAAGGTCCCGACTCGCATAAAACCGGCGCCCGCGAAGTCGTCAACGTGCCCATGCCGAAGGTGCTCTTCGACAACACCAGCTTCGACTTCCCCATCTTCAACACCAACATCCCCGACCAATACCGCGCCCACTGGTTCATGAAGGACGTTCAGGACCGCTTCCTCAGCGGCAAAAAGAAGTTCCCGAGTTTCATCAACATCTCCATCTGCAACGACCACGGCGCCGCCCGCCGTCCCGACAAAGGCTATCCCTACCAGGCCTCTTACATGGCCGACAACGACCTCGCCCTCGGCCGCATCGTTGAGTTCCTCTCGAACACTCCCTACTGGAAGAACATGGCGATCTTCGTTACCGAAGATGACGCCGGCGGCGAACCCGACCACGTGGACGCCCAGCGCAGCGTCATGCTCGTCATCAGCCCGTGGGCCAAGAAAGGCTACGTCTCCCACCGCCACACGACGATCCTGTCGATGCACCGGACGCTCTATCAGATCCTCGGCCTGCCGCCGCTGAACATGTTCGACGCGCTCGCCAGTGACCTGTCCGACGCCTTCACCGACACGCCCGACTTCCGTCCCTACAAAGCCCGCGCCGTCGATCCGCGCATCTTTGACCCCGAAAAGGCCAAGGATCCCAAGGACCCCGACTACGGCCAGGCCCGCCGCACGCCCTTCGTCGCCATGGACGACGAAGAGGAGATGGAGCGCCTTGAAAAGCAAGGCGCCAAATCCAAGCCCAAGTGAGCTACTTCAGGATGGTCTTTTCGACGGAGTGATTTTCAAACTCGTCGGTGACGCGGACAGCGATGGTCAACTCACCGGCGGGGCGATCTACCGTGACCGTGTAGCTGTGATCGCGGGAGTCGGAGAGCTTCGTCGTGGGCTCCAGATAGATCCACTCGGTGGCGTTGATGCTGTATTCGGCCTTCGTCAGAATCGTGCTGGCGTCGGTGGCGTTGAAAGTAATCGTCACGCGGTTGCCGTTCCCGGTGGCGGCCAGGTTGCGAATCACAGGGGGCGTGTTGTCGACCAGGAACGGATCACTTTCGAGTGAGTCGGTCAGGCCTTTGCCGGGCGGGTTGGAGGGGGCGTCGGTCGCGGAGACGCGGAGAACATATTCGCCATCGGGGAAGGCGCTGGAATCCCAGCTGAACTGACGGATGGCGAGATCCTTCTTCAGGGTCTTCCAGGTCGTCTCGCTCTTGCCGCGGATTTCGACGGTGTAGTGGACCGTGTCGCCATTGGCGTCACCGGCTTTCCAGCGGGCGCCCTGGTAGCCCTTGGCCAGGTTCAGTGTCACGCTGCCAGGGTCGTTGCTCGGGGTGGACTGGGTGTTCACGGACCGGCTGGACATGCCCGCCAGGGTGAGCGTGGAAGACGGCGTCATGGTTAGTGACTGGTTGGGAAAGCGGTAGTTGGGCGCGGTGATTTCGATCTGTTCGACGCGCGGAGCGACGTTGCGCGGGAGGTAGGCGATTTCGGTGCCGGTGATGGCGGCGGCGTCCCCGGTTAGGGTGGCTCGGTATTGAAGGAAACGTGCTCCGGGGGAAGTGGCGCGACCGTTGACAGGAGCCCAATTGCTCCAGTTCTTCTGGGGCCGGTCCAGGTTGCCGCTGCGGGTTTCAAACGTCACGGTGCCGGTGGTTTTGGGAGCGAGACGGCCCCAATCGGCGAACCAGCTGGCGTCGAGAACTTCGCTTTCCAGGACGCCGTCTTTTTCAAGAGCGGGCCCAACCTGGAAGAGCTTGCCGATGTTGCCGGTGGCGGCGAAGATGGCGCCATTGGCGTCAGCGGTCAACGCCGTGACCTGGGTGGGGGCGAGTGTGAGGAGGCGGGTGGACTGGAGGTCGCTATCGACACGGTAGATGCCGCCTTTGTTGCCGGTGCCGAGGATGGCGTGGCCGGTCTTATCGAAGGTGATGGCGTAGATGATTTCCGAGCCGTCGGACCAGACGCGGTGGGGGAAGCCATCGGCGGCGATGCGGATGAGTTCGGAGCCGCCGGAGACGCTGGACGGGGTGAGCGTGGGCGGGGCCATACGCGGAGCCGGTGCTGGGCCGGGGCCGGCAGCGGCGGTAACGTTAATCGTGATGGGCGCGGCTGCGGGAGCGGGTGGCGGCGCGGTGGACGGCGTAGCGGTGCGCGTGCCAACGGCGGCGGCATAGATGGCGCCATCGGGGGCGACGGCAACGGCGGTGACTTCGCGGCGGCCGGCCTGATGGAGGACGAAGCCCTCCCCGGCGGGGCTGACGCGCATGATGAGGCCGCTGGGCTCGGTGCCGATGATGAGGTTGTTGGCGCCATCGACGACCATAGCGCGGGCGTGCTCTTCATCGGTCTTGAAGAAGACGGAGCCCTGGCCCTGCGGGGTCACTTTGTGGATCTCGCCGTGGTCCCCGGTGGCGACGAAGAGGTTGCCGGATTTATCGAAGGCGAGGGCCCAGATGTACTTGGCCTTGGGTTCGTAGAAGACTTCGTTGGAGCCGGTGGGGCCGACGCGGAAGACCTTGCCGTCGGGCGCGGTGGCGGCGTAGACGCGGTTGGAGGCATCGATGGCGATGGCCTGGATCTGCAGACCGGCGAGTTCGGCGAGGACGGTTGTCTGGCCGTTCCGGACGCGGAAGAGCTTGGCGGTTGTCGCGCCGGGGTTGCCGCCGCCGGTGTAGAGCGCGCCATCGGCGCCGCGGGCGACGGCCCAGAGGTAGGAGACCCCGGCGTCGTGGAGTTCCTTCGCGGCCGGGGCGAGCGTGATGCGGCCATCGCTGCGGAGCGAGAGACGTTTGAGGGTGGCCTTATCGTGATCCTCTTTGGAGGCAAAGGTCCAGAAGCGGGTATCGACAGCGAAGGCCGCGGAGAGGGCGGCGAGGGCCAGCACGAAGGGAAGAGGGCGCATGAGAGTTTTCGTTATTTGACGGTAAGGCGGAGCGATTGGCTGCCGGTGACGACGTAATCGAACGGGACGGACTGTTCGGCGACGGCGGTTTCGGCCGCGGCGATGAAGGAGCGGCTGGCGCTGCGGCCGTTTTGCATGACGTTGAGGACGGAACTGGGAAGGTTGGGCAGCGTCCGGTCGTCGGTGTAGACGGTGGGCCGGGGCTGGACCAGCGTGGCGTAGAGCCGGTTGTTGGTGCGTTCCTGATTGATGAGGGAGATGGTTTGGGAGAGCTCCATGAAGCGGTTGGCGAGGGGCGTCATGTTCTGCATGGTGTTGAGGGCGGTGGCGTCGCTGAGCTGGATGCGGTAGTTGCCAGGGGCCAGGCCGGTGGGGACTTTCAGCTTCAGTTCGCGTTCCACGCGCCCGCCGCGGTAGGGGCGGAGGAAGACTTTGACCGGGATTTCGGCGCCGGCTTCGACTTCGCTCGACGGGATCCAGGCCGATTCGATGGCGGCGGTGCGGCGTTCGGGGATGAGATCGATCGTCGCTTCCACGCGGCCGACATCGGGCATGCGAACGGCATTGCCGAAGAGCTTATTGAACTTGTCGCCGAACCACATGGCCGATTGGAGGGACGCGGGGACGGGGAGTTCGCTGGGGGCGAGCATGGTGCGGAGGTCGAGCTTCTGGCCGTTGGCGAGACTAACGTTGGCGGCGATGCGGTAGGTGGTGTCTTCGGCGAATTCGTTCATGCCGGAGATGGCGTTGAACATGCCGAGCATCATGAGCTGCGGGGTGAAGCGCTGGTTCTCGATGACTTCGAAGTTGAGGGTATTGGTTTTGAACGCGGCACCCTGAGCGTTGAGGGAGCGGAGGGTGAGTTTGACCGGGATCATGCGGGGCTTTTCGCCCAGCTTGCCGAGCATGCCGAGGTGGCGATCCTGCGTGAACGTTCCGACGACTTCGGTGGCGTTGGAGACCTTAGTGGGCTGGAAGGTGGAGGCGAGGGTCCAGAGGATTTCGCCCTTGGCCATGGGCATGTTGACGGGGCCGATGTTCAGGAACGCGTGGCCGCAGATGAGGACGCGGGTGCCGTCGTTATAGGTGACGGTGCAGCCGGAGGAGATGTTGACATCGCCGGAGACGAGGATCATGGAGACGGTGTCGCCTGGGTTGAGAGCGGTCTTCCAATCGGGGGCGAGAGTGGTGGCTTTGAGGGCGGCGGTGGCGCCTCCCTGGGCGAGTTGGAGCCCCTGCGTTTTGAAGATGCCGTTGAAGTAGGGGAAGACGTCGGGGTGGGCGCCGGAGAGGGAGAGGGGGGTGTCGATGGGTTGGAGGGTGAGCGATTGCTGAGCGGGGATGCCGGAGCCGGCGAGGAGTTCGGCGGGGACTTCGATGGCGGCGCGCTGGGCGGGTTTGGAGGCGTCGAGATCGTTGATTTCGAGCATGCTTTCGATAGGGGTGATGCCGCAGATCGCGTCGGGGGAGAAGAAGCTGAGGCGGAGGGCGATGGCGCCGATCAATTTGCCATCAACGTAGACGGGGCTGCCGGACATGCCGCCGGCGACGTTGGTGCGTTGGGCTTTGCCGCCCATGCGACCGAGGATGACGTCGGCTTTGGGGCCGTTGGCGTTTTTCCAGACGCCGATGATTTCGACGGGGACGGCTTCGGGCTCCGTGCCTTCAAAAACGGTCCAGGCGATGGCCTGCATGCCTTTTTTGACCTGGGAGACGGGGAGGATGGAGGGCTTGCCGATGCGCGGGCGCGGCATGGTTGGAGCAGGGGTTTGCGCGAAAGCGACGGACACAAGGGCGGCGCAGGCCGCGGCGAGCCGGAAGTTCATTGGGCCTCAATTTTTGGGAAAGCGATGCCTTGGCGGAATTGCCTTGGTCTTATTATGACGTTGTTTGGCGGGGCGGGTGGGTACGGGGCGGGGGAAGTTTGCAGGTGGGACGGGGTATCGGGATTTGGCACCCGTGACAGTGCTGGCGGGATCCGGTAATGTGAAGTGATCAGGAGAGGCGCGCCTTGCAGATCGAAATCGCGGACCACCATGCCGTCGTCCTCAGGGAACTGGCGGCAGCACATGGATTGACGCTGAACGCGTGGCTTGGAAAACTTGCGGAGGACGCGGCTGGTTCTATACGGAAGAAGCCATTGAAAACAGGCCGAGGGATGCTTGCCCAATACGGCCCTGCGCCTTCGGCGGAAGAGATCGATGAGAATCGCCGCGAGATGTTCCAGAATTTTGCGAAGGATGTTGGATGATCGCGGGTGTTGCGGAAACGCACACGGCCATCTGGTATCTCTTCGATGACGCCCGGCTATCTGCAGCGAGCGCCGCTTTCATTGACGCGGCGGCAGAAACTGGAGATGGGATTGCGATTTCGGCGATCAGTCTTGCGGAAATCGTCTATCTCGTCAATAAAGGCCGCGTCACTGCCAATGTCTACACGGCAGTGAAGGCGGCTGTTGGCGATCCGGAGCACGTTTTCCGGGTTGCTGCTGTAACCGCGTAGATCGTTGATGCAATGAGAACGTTCCGCGGGACGAAGTTCCAGACATGCCAGACCGCCTGGTGGCAGCAACCGCCCTCTATTTCGGCGTGCCGGTGATTAGTCGGGACGGCAACATTCGAACATCGAAGGTGAAGTCGCTTTGGTAGCGAGTCGCAGTGGGCCTACGGAATAGCGTACTGGCTGTCTTTCGTGGACTTGACGGCACCGTTAGTGACCGAAAGTTGGTAGGCAGGGGCGGGCCATTTGTCCATTTTGAATGACTGGCCGGTGGGGATCGCCGTTACCGGCATGGCGGGAATGGTGGCGGGGGTGTTCGGTTCCAACTTTGGAGTGGCGGAGAGTTGGACGAGATACGCGGCGCCATCGCCCATGACCTGGGCGTGGCCGGACAGGTCGAGAGTCACAGCGGCGCGTTCGTCGATGCCGATGCCGCGGACCGTTTGGCACTTCGACTCCTTCTTGATCCGCGCCAGGAAGACCAGCAGGCGGCCCATGCGGTCGCGCTTGGCGAAGTGGCTATCGGTGATCAGGCAGGATAGCTGGGGGATCTTGAGCAGGCCCTGGTAGATGTCCACCTTTTCGTCAAAGGGGTTGGCGAGGGCTTGCGGGGTGGTGACGGTGTCGTGTTTGGCGGAGAAGGCGAACTCGCCGAGAACGGCGAGGCCGGCGCTGGTGCCGCCGATGGGGACGCCGCGGCGGATCGCATCGTTTAACGCTTCGGCGATGGGGGTGTTGCGCCAGTAGCGGATGTAGTTCCACTGGTCGCCTCCGGCGAGGAAGATGGCCTCGGCGTGGCGGATCTTGTCGGCGATAAATGGTTCCTGGGCAGCGGATTCGTTTTTGAAGATGATGGTTTCGACCGAATCGAGCTTGGCGAGAGTGTGGAAGTAGGGGTTGTAGGCGTCGCCGCCGGAGGCGCGGAGGACGAGAGCGTCGCCGCCGTTGGCGCGGGTGAGGAACCACTTAAATGCGGGGTCGACGTCCTTGCCGCCGCCGGCGAGGAGGTAGCCGGGCGTGGGTTTGGTTTGCACATCGGCGGCGCTGCCGTTTAGGAAATATTGATAATTGGGCTGGGCGGAGAGGGCGAGCGAAGTGAGAACCCACAGGGCGAAGCGCATGGTTGTCAGTGTAGCCCGTGGGGCCCACGAGTGGGTCCGGCACTTGGTAGAATCGCGGCATGCCGACGAACCGACCCGACCTTGCTGGCCGCCGATTCTTCCTGCGCGCTGCCGGTGTGCGGCTGGCGCTGCCGATTTTCGATTCCCTGGGAGCCGGCGTGTTGGGATCGGGATTAGCGGTGACGGCGCTGGGCGCGGACTCGAAGACGGTGCGGCCGATGCGGATGGTTGCCATTGGCAACGCGTTCGGGTTTTACGCCCAGCAGTTTTTCCCGAAAGCTACGGGCGCTGACTACGACACGCCGCATCTGCTGGAGCCGATTGCGAAGTATCGCAAGGATGTCACGGTTTTCTCCGGGTTGGACCACGGCGTGAAGGGTGGCCACTTCGCGGTGCACTCGTTCCTGAGCGGTGTGCGGCAGGTGGACGCCAAGGGCATGCCGGACGGCAACATCAGCCTGGATCAGCGCATGGCGGAAACGGTGGGCGGAGCCACGCGGTTTCCCTCGTTGACGCTGGGTTCGGAAGAAGGGCTGCACGGCGGCTGCATGATGTGTTGGACGCGCAGCGGGACGCGGGTGAATCCGATCCAGGGGCCGCGCGAGCTGTTCCGGAAGCTGTTCGTGAGTGAGAGCGAAAGTGAACAGGTCCGGACGAAGGATCGGTTGACGCTGCAGGGCTCGATTCTGGATGCGGTGAATGGCGATGCGAAATCGCTGCAACGCCAATTGGGCGAGCGGGACCGGCAGAAGCTGGACGAGTATTTCACGTCGGTGCGCGATGTGGAGAAGGTGTTGGAACTGCGGCAGAAGTGGGCGGGCGTGGCCAAACCGGCGGCGCCGATGAAGGAACCGGAAAACCAGGGACTGGTGAACGATATTCCGGTGCTGTATGACCTGATGGCGTTGGCGTTGCAGACCGATTCTACGCGCATCGCGACGCTGGAGATTGCGGGCGGGTTTGAGGCCGCGGTGCTGGGCGTGCGGAAAGAGTATCACTCGCTGTCGCACCACGGACAGGTGCAGGAGAGCATTGACCTGTTGGTGAAGCTGGAACGGTACCAGACAGAGCAGTTTGCGCGGTTTTTGGGCAAGATGAAGGCGATTGAAGACGGCGATGGTTCGTTGCTGGACCATACGATGGTGCTGTTTGGCAGCGGCATGGGGAACGGCAACGCGCACACGAATCTGAACCTGCCGGTGGTACTGGCGGGGGGGGGATTCAAGCATGGTTCGTATCAGGCATTACCGACGAGCGGGCCAGGGCGGCAGCCGCTTTCGAACCTGTTTGTGACCATGCTGCAGCGGTTCGGAATTGAGCAGCAGAAGTTTGCGCTGTCGACTGGGACATTGCGCGGAGTCTAGGCATGACGTTTTCGATGATCCTGCTGCTGGCCGCGGCGACCGACCCGGCTACGAGTTTCCTTGCCACCTACTGCACGCCGTGTCATGGGGAGAAGGCGCAACTGGCGAACCGCCGGTTTGACCGGGGGCCGTTGGACGCGGCGGACACGATGGCGGTGACGCGGCGCGTGGAGGCCGGCACGATGCCGCCGAAGCAGGCCAAGCAGCCGGGCCAGGCGGAGCGGGAGGCGTTCCTGGCGCATCTGGCGCGGCAGGCGCCGGCGAAGATCGCGCTGCGGCGGATGAACCGGCGGGAGTATTTGAGCACGATTGGCGATTTGCTGCGGATGGAAATGGACCAGTTCGACCCGACGAGCAAGTTCCCGCGCGACCAGCAGTACGCGCACATGGACAACATCGGCGAGACGCTGGTGACGTCGGGCTATCTGCTGGAGCAGTACCTGGACGCGGCGGAGGCGGTGATTGAGAAGGCACTGCCGGGGAAGCCGGCGCCGGCGGTGCGGACGTGGGTTTTCAAGGATCATTTCCGGCAGCAAAAAGAGCTGGATGGGGCGCGGACGCGCAACCAGTTGATGCAGTACATGTCGCTGTTCGAGCATCCGCGGACACCGCATTATGAAGGCGCCTATGCGCCGCTCCATGCGTTCTCCGAGGGGGTTCCCTACGACGGGTTTTATGACGTCAGAGTGCAGGTGGAAGCGCTGCATCGGAAGAACCCGTACGAAGCGCGGTTGTTCGGGATGGACCCGGAGGCGCCGTTCCGGTTTGGGGTGGTAGCCGGGAATGCGCGGGCGGGCTATTTGCAGCACGAGCAGCCGTTGCAGCCACTACTGGCCGAGCCGGTGGACTTGGCCGATGGCGGGCCGAATTGGGTGACGTTCCGCGTGCGGCTGGACGCGGGCTATCAGCCGCGGTTCATTTTCCCGAATGGGATGAACAACGTGCGGAACGTGTTCAGCACGTTCGCGCGGCGGTTTCCGCAGCATCTGCCGGAGGACCAGCGGAACGTGGCGCAGGGGATTGTGCCGGGGCGGATCGCCATCATGAAATACGGGCCGATTCCGCAGATCCGGATTCACCAGGTGGAGATCCGCGGGCCGATTGATCCGCCGGCGATTCCGGCGAGCCAGCAGGTGCTGTATGGCGACCGGCCGTTTGCACCGGAGCGGACGCGGGAGATTATCGCGAAGTTTGCAACGCGGGCGTATCGGCGGACGGCGACGACGGCGGAAGTGGACCGGCTGGTGGCGATCGCGGAGAAGCGCCGGGCGGCTGGCGTATCGGCGGAAGGGGCGTTAAAAGACGCGCTGAAGGCCGTGCTGTGTTCGCCGGCGTTTCTCTACGTGGGCAACGAGGGCGGTAGCTATGGACTGGCGTCGCGGCTATCGTACTTCCTGTGGTCGACGATGCCGGACGAGGCACTGCTGCGGCAGGCGAGCACGGGCGCGCTCGTGCGGGACGATGTTCTGCGGGCGGAGACGCGGCGGCTGCTGGCGAGCCCGCGGGCGAAGGCTTTCGTGGAGGGCTTCCTGGACAGCTGGCTGAACCTGCGCAGCCTGGGCGATATGCCGCCGGACCGCGACGCGTTTGGCGCCTATTACTGGGACGACCTGCAGAACGCGATGAAGACCGAGACGCGGATGCTGATGCGGCATTTGCTGGATGAAAACAAGAGTCTCCACGACTTCATTGACGCGCGGTATAGCTTCATCAACAAGCCGTTGGCGCGCCTATATGGGATGGGGGATACGATTCCGAGCGTGGGCGGGCATGTGTTCCGGAAGGTGGAATTGAAGGACGCGCGCAGGGGCGGGTTGCTGGGGCATGGCAGTATCCTGACGGTTTCGGCGAACGGGATTGAGACGTCGCCGGTGACGCGGGGCATCTGGGTACTGGAGAACATTTTCGGCACGCCGCCCGCGCCGCCGCCGGACGATGTGCCCGCGCTCGACCCGGATGTGCGGGGCGCGAAGACGGTCCGGGATTTGCTCACGAAGCATCGGGAAAGCACGGCTTGCATGTCGTGTCATCAGTCGATCGATCCGCCCGGATTTGCGTTAGAGAACTTCGATCCGATTGGGCGGTGGCGCGGGAAGTATCCGGGGGGTCGGGAGATCGATGCTTCCGGGGTGTTGACGACCGGGGAGACGTTCACGGACATCGTTGGGCTGCGGCAGGCGATTGGCGCGCGGAAGGCGGCGTTTACGCGGGTGCTGACGGAGCGGCTGTTGACCTACGCCTGCGGCCGCAAGTTCGATGCGGCCGACCGCGGGCGAGTGGAGGCGATTGGCGTCGCCGTTGGGCAGCGCGGGAACGGGATGCGGGATCTGGTGGAGTTGGTGGTGCAGAGCGAGGCGTTCCGCAAACGGTAGTCAGCTTGTGGTGCGAGTGACGATGAATACGCCGGTGAGGGCGAGCAGGCCGCCGACGACCAGGCCGGGAGTGAGCGGTTCGTTGAAGATCCAGCCGGAGAGGGCGATGCCGGCGATGGGGACCAGGAACGAGAACATCGACAGCGTGCCGGCGGCATGCTTTTTGAGCAGTTCGGCCCAGACGATGAAGCAGATGCCGGCGACGATGACGCCCTGGTAGGAGATGGCGGCGACCGCTTGCCACGTGACGTGGCCGTGGACCATCGGTTCGGAGAGCGCGGCGATGACCAGGAACAGCGGGACGGACCAGGCCATTTGCCAGACGACGGTCCGGACCGGGTGGATGTTCTGGACCAGCACGCGGGTATAGACCTGGCGGTAACCGAGGAGGAAGGCCGAGACGACCATCATCAGGTTGCCGAGGAGGGGCTCGGGGGCGAGTGCTTTGGGCGCGCGGCCCATGGTGAGGACGACCAGGCCGGCGATGGCGACGGTGAGGCCGAGGACGCGCATGGGGGTGAGTCGATCCTCGCCGTGGGCACCGCGCCAGAAGTGGCCGGTGAGGTTGGCGAAGACGGCGTAGGAGTTGAGGATGACGACGCCGTAGGAGGGAGAGGTCATGGCACTGGCGGAGTTGAGCAGGCCGATTTGCGTGGTGAAAAGGAGGCCGAGGTAGAAGAGCGGGCGCCACTCAGAAGGAGTGGGGCGGAGGGAGACGCCGCGCGACAGCGACCAGCCGGCGACGACCAGGACACCCACCGCCATGCGCCAGAAGGCGCTCCAGAGCGGGGGCACGCTATCGACACCGACGCGGATGGAGACGAGGTTGCCGCCCCAGAGGATGGAGACGAGGACGGCGAGGAGGAAGGTCCGCGTGCCGATGGGTTCGCTGACCGGAGCGGTGGGAGAGGACAAGCGATCATTGTCTCCGCATTGCGCCCTGCGACGCAATGCGGAGTGGTCGGACAATTCCTTGGTGACTGTCACCAAGGAATTGTCTGGTTAGTTGGCGGGGGAGATGGGGAGGACGGTGATCGGGAGCTGGGCTTTGTAGATGGGCTTGCCGGCCGTGGTCAGCCAGGCTTCCAATGTGTAGTCGCCGGGCTTCAGTTCCAGCTCTTCGGTGGCCGTCCAGTTCTTCTCGCCGGTGACGGAAATCTCGCGGACCTCGGCGGTGAAGAGCTTATTGGCCGACCAGAAATAGACCCCTTCGCCGGCGGCGTCGCGGATGACGAAATCGAACGACTGGCCACTGGTGAAGTTCAGCTTGAGCGGTTCCTTCGTCCAGTTTTCGAGCGTCAGCCGCAGGTTGATGATGGCGCGGCTCGCGTAGGTGCGCTGGGCGAGGTTGATGCGGAAGTTGAACTCGCCGCTTGTGACGACGCTGGCGGAGCCGAGGCGGGCGTAGGTGAGCTTATAGACTCGCGGGCCGGTGAAGCTCTGATAGGTGCGCTGCGCGAGGCCGATGCCGGGAAGGTAGAGATCGTCGATCAGGCCGGC
Source organism: Bryobacteraceae bacterium (assembly GCA_044358225.1). GTDB lineage: Bacteria > Acidobacteriota > Terriglobia > Bryobacterales > Bryobacteraceae. Next base: position 15,848 of record JBIKOG010000125.1, read on the forward strand.
GTCGGCGCAGTTAGCCGGGCTGTAGGCAACTTGGAAGCCGCCGTCCCAGGTCCGGTCGAGCAGTTCGGTTTTGCCGTTGCGGGATTCGACGCGGCCGCGGGCGGTACAGTGGTCGACGGCGGTCGAGTAGGTGGCGCCTTCGGCGGCATTGAAATCAGACCAAAGGGATTCGGTGCCGTCGGCGTTCCACTGGACCAGTTTGTTCTCGGGGGTGAGTCGAAGGCGGGCGGTATCGCCGTTGATTCCTTTATAAACGAAGTACTCTTTATCGCCGGCGGATTCGGTGCGGAGAACTTCGGCAACGCGGACTTCTCTCACGGGGCCGGCATCAACGCGGTAGACCCACTGATTGCCGACCTCGAGCGGGAAAAACTGCGCCTGCGCGAGACCGGCGGCAAGCAGCCATAAACAGTAACGCATGAATGGAAACATGCTCCTTTCTCTATTAGAGGCGAAGATCGGGCGTGGAGTAGTCCAAGGGGCGGGAGAGTTTACAGAGGCCTCGCGCGATATGCTAGTCAACAGCTATCACTGTTTTCGCAGTGCGGGCAAAAAACTAAAAATTACAGGAAATCATTATGACCCGGTTGGGCGAAGGCGCCGTGCTTGGCGCGATGGCGGCGGTGATTGCGCCGCGGCGTGAAGAAGGCCACACGATTGATATCAGCCAGGCGCTGGATATTGTGGACTTTGTGAATGAACGCGGGGTAAAGGGGATTGCGGTACTGGGCGCCACCGGTGAGTTTATTCACTACGACGTGGAAGAGCGGATGCGACTGGCGCAGATGGCGGTGCGCCGGAGCCGGACGTCTGTGATCGTGAACGTCTCGCATTCCACGCTCGAAGGCGCGGTGGTATTGGCGCGGCAGGCGACAGAGGTGGGCGCGACCGCGCTATTGCTGATGCCGCCCCATTTCTTCCGCCACAGCCAGGAAGGGATCATCGCCTACTACGACGCCTTCGCGCGGCAGACGGCCGGATTGGCGCCGACGCTGCTGTATAACCTGCCGTTCTTTACGACGGGCATGGAAGCGGCGACCGCGTGCGCGATTCTGGAGACCGGGCAGTTTGCGGGCATCAAAGATTCCAGCGGCAACACGGAGATCTTCGACGCGGTGCACGCGTTACGGCAGCGCATGCCCTTCCGGCATTTGTTGGGGAACGACCGGCTGTTGGTGTCCCACCGGGCGAAGGCCGATGGCGTCATCAGCGGCTGTGCCTGCGGGATTCCGGAGTTGATCGTGGCGATTGACCGCGCGGCAACGCGGGGCGACAGCGAAGCGCTGGCGCGGCGCGGCGCGTTGCTCGATTCGTTCATCGAACACATTGATCCGTTCCCGACCCCGTTTGGCATTCAGCTGACCATGGCCGCGCGCGGCTTCAAGAAAGCTGCTCCGGCGCTGCCGATCGGCCCGACCGCGCAGCGGAAGGCCGATGCGTTTGCTGAGTGGTTCCGCGGGTTTGAAATGGCGATGAAAGATGAGTGCTCGGGCGACAATTAAGCCATGAAGCACGATGTGGAAGCCTTCCGCCGCGCGGCGGCGGAAGCATCCGAATGGATCGCCCGGTACCTGGAGGACCCCGCCCGATTCCGGGTGAATCCGGACATGCGGCCGGGCGAACTGATGGACCGTCTGCCGGCCAGCGGGCCGGAGCAGGGGGAGCCGCTCGAGCGGATCCAGGCGGATTTTGAAGAGGTGATTCTACCGGCGGTGACGCATTGGAATCACCCGCGGTTCTTCAACTATTTTGCGTGTACCGCGTCGGTACCGGGCGTGATTGCGGAGATGCTGGCGGCATCGATGAACACGAACGGGTTGAACTGGATCGCCTCGCCGGCGGTGTCGGAATTGGAGCAGGTGGCGCTGGGTTGGCTGCGGGAGTGGATGGCGCTGGACGCCGGGTATTTCGGGCAGATTTTCGATACCGCATCGATCAGCACCATGCATGCGGTGATGGCGGCGCGGGAGTGGGCGGACCCGGATGCGCGCCTGGATGGGATTACAAAGAAGCTGACGGTATACAGCTCCGATCAGGCGCATTCGTCGATTGATAAGGCGGTGATCGCCTCGGGGATCGGGCTGCGGAACTTGCGAAAAATTGCGAGCGACGACGCGTTCCGGATGCGGCCGGAGGCGTTGCGGGTGGCGATGGAGGCCGACGTGGCGGCGGGGTTCACCCCGTGTTGCGTCATCGTGAGCGCCGGGACGACGTCGACGACGAGTGTGGACCCGCTGGAGGCGGTGCTGGACGTGGCCGAGGCGCACAATGCGTGGGTGCATATCGATGCCGCCTATGCCGGGGCGGCCGCGCTGTTACCCGAGTTTGCGTGGATGTTGCGCGGCAACGGGCGCGCCCATTCGCTGGTGGTGAATCCGCACAAGTGGTTGTTTACGCCGATGGATTGCAGCGCGTTTTATACGCGGTTTCCGGAAGTTCTGCGGCGCACGTTTACGATTACGCCGGAGTATTTGAAGACCACGTCTGATCCACGGGAAGTCAGCCTGATGGACTATGGCGTGGCGCTGGGTCGGCGGTTCCGCGGGCTGAAGCTCTGGTACGTGCTGCGCTTCTACGGTCGGGAGACGCTGCAGGAGCTGATCCGGGGACATATTGCGATGGCGGCGGAGTTCGCCGGTTGGGTGGAGGCGGATGATCGGTTTGAATTGGCGGCGCCGGCGCCGTTTTCGGCGGTCTGTTTCCGGTTAAGGTCCGGAGAGGAACGGACGCGCGCGCTGGTGGCGGCGATGAACCAGACGGGGCGCTTCTTCATTTCGCAGACCGTGTTGAAGGGCCGCTACGCGGCGCGGGTGGCGATTGGTAATCAGGCCACGACGCGGGAGGATGTGCGGGCGTTGTGGGACGAGATTACGCGGCTGGCCTAGACGTTTTTGAGTTCGCCCGCGTGGCGTTTGAGGCGATCAAGCTCCGAGCGTAGCAGCAGAAGTGAGTGGCGCATGGCGGCCTGGTCCTGGCGACCGGCGGCTTCGGCGATGCGGCGGGCGCGATCGGCGACGGGAGTGGCGGCAATGCGCTGCGCCGACTGGCGGATGACGGAGGCTTCGGCGGCGACCAGATCGCATTGGCCGGCGCTGAGGGCGCGTTGGAGTTTATCCATGCGCTCCGGCGCCAGTTGGAGAAAGAGGTTGACGACGTCGCCAACGATCGCGGTATCGCCTTCGCACACTTCGTCACGTATCCGAGGGTCGATGGGTTCGGGAACAGTGGGGGTGGGGGCACCGGCGGCGCGAGCCATTTTACCGGCCCCGAGATAGGATTCCAGAAGACTGAATAGTTCGGCGGAATTGACGGGTTTGGAGAGATAGGCGTCCATGCCGGCGGCGAGGCAACGCTCCCGGTCCCCGCTCATGGCGTGAGCGGTCATGGCGATGATCGGAATCTCGCGCCAGCGCTGCATGGACCGGATGCGGCGAGTGGCTTCGAGGCCATCCATGACGGGCATCTGGACGTCCATGAGGATGGCGTCAAAGTGATAGTGATCCATCATCGTGAGAGCCTGGCTGCCGTCAGGCGCGGTTTCCATGCGGTAACCTTTGCGCTGCAGGAGCCCTTTGATGACCTTCTGGTTTACGATGTTGTCTTCGACGATGAGGATGAGCGCGTTAGCCGAGGCGGGAGCCGAGGTGGCTGTTGCTTCGCCTGACGGTATGGCCCAAGTTCCCGTGGCGGCAACACCCATCGGCAGACGGACAATGAACTCGCTGCCACGGCCGACCTGACTGGTGACGCTAAGCGTACCTTGGAAAAGATCAACCAGATGTTTCGTGATGGCCAGCCCAAGGCCGGAGCCGCCGAAGCGGCGAGAGATGCTGCCATCGGCCTGCGTGAATTTCTCAAAAATCTGGGGGAGTTTTTCACTGGGGATCCCGGCGCCGGTGTCGCGGACGGAGACGGTCAGCATGGTGGAGCCGGGCGATACGCCGGGCTCACCGGAAATACGAACGTCGATGTGGCCGTTGTTGGTGAATTTGACGGCGTTGCTAAGGAGATTGTTGAGAATCTGCTTGAGCCGCAGTGGATCGCCGACGAGCATGTCGGGCAAGGCGTCATCGACGCGGAGGCGGAGATCGATGGAGTTCTGTTGGGCGCGTACCTGATGCGGACGAACGCAGTCGCGCAGGTGCGTCCGGACCGAGAACGGTACCAATTCCAGCTGCATGCGGCCGGACTCGATCTTCGAGAGATCAAGGATGTCGTTGAGAATCGCCAGTAGCGCATGGGCGCTGCGTTGGGCCGTGATGAGCTGGTCGCGCTGCTCTTGCTGCAGGGGGCTGTCGAGCACGAGTTCGATCATGCCGAGGAACCCGTTCATCGGCGTGCGTAGCTCGTGAGACATGTTGGCGAGAAATTCTGTTTTCGCCCGATTGGCGGCAAGCGCGTTCCCCATGGCGGTTTCCAGCTCTTCGGTACGCTGTCGGATTCGGTTTTCCAGCTGTTCGTGGTTTTCCTGGATCACCTTTGACTTGGTTTCCAGAGACTCAACCATCTGGTTGAAGTTGCGCGCGATGAATTCGATTTCGTCGCCGGATTTCCGGTAGCGGATGCGCTCCAGACGGCCTTCGCGTACGGCCTGCAGGCCAGCTTGCAGCGTCTGCAGCGGGCGCACGAGTATGCGCATCGTTATCCAAGCCAGGCCCGCGGCGATGAGAATAACCACGGCGAATAAAAGCAGGCTTTTCCCGATGCTGACGTTGCCGGAGACGACATCGTAGGCGACCACAACCAAGACCACCCACAGCAGAAGAGCCGCCGTGAAAAGAAAGAACTTGGTTGCAAGCGATCGATGCCGAGCCGGTTCCGGATTGTGGATGCCAGGAGACAATTGTTCGATCTAGGTCCTTAGCTTCTAATCGGTCAAAACCCGGATAATCCTTAGGGAGACCTGAGTTAAAACGCTGAAGTCTTCGGGAGCACGAGCGCATTTGGGAGAATGGAGAGACATGGGATCGCCCACCTCCTCCCGCCTGGCCACGACATTGTGCGGCGTCGCGCTGAAGAACCCCGTCCTTGCGGCGTCGGGTACATTTGCGTATGCCGTTGAATTTGAATCGCTTGTCGATCTGAGTACGGTTGGAGGGATTGTCGTGAAGGGGTTGTCGCGGGAGCCCATGAACGGCAACAAGCCGCCCCGGATCTGGGAGGCCGAGGCGGGCATGATGAACGCCATCGGGCTGCAGAATATTGGCGCGCGGGCGTTTGTGAAAGATAAATTGCCGGGAATTCGAAAGATTGGAACCCCGGTTTTCGCGAACGTATTCGGCTATGCCGTAGAGGACTACGAAGAGGTAATCCGAATTCTGGATGGGGAAGAAGGGCTGGCGGGGTACGAGTTGAATGTGTCGTGTCCGAACACCAAGCATGGTGGGATTTTCTTTTCGAACGATCCGTCGCTGCTGGGTGGGGTGGTGGCGCGGGTGCGGGCGCTGACGAAACGGCCGGTGATCGTGAAGTTGTCGCCGAACGTGGCGAAGATTGAGCCGCTGGCGCAGGCAGCCGCCGAAGCGGGGGCGGACGCCATCAGCCTGGTGAATACGTTTATCTCGCTGGCGGTGGATGCGCGGGCGCGGCGGCCGCGGATTGGGAACAATTTTGGCGGGCTGTCGGGGCCGGCGATTAAGCCGATTGCGCTGCGGTTGGTGTATGAGGCGGCGAAGGCGGTGAAGATTCCGGTGGTGGGGCTGGGCGGGATTGCGACCGGGGAAGACGCGGCGGAGTTCCTGGTAGCGGGCGCCACGGCGGTGGAGGTGGGGACGGCGACGTTCTGGGATCCGGCCTCGCCGGTGCGCATTGCGCGGGAGTTGGACGATTTCTGCCGGGCGGAGAAGATCGAGCGGGTGGGGGAATTGACTGGGTCGTTACGGTTAAACTAGGGAATCATGGCACAAAAACGTGTAGTCGCAACCGAGGGAGCTCCGCAGGCGATCGGGCCGTATTCGCAGGCGATTGTGCATGGGGGGCTTATCTACTGCAGCGGGCAGATTCCGCTGGACCCGGCGACGGGCCGGATTGTCGAAGGCGACATCGCCGAGCAGACGGCGCGGGTGCTGGAGAATCTGAAGGCGGTACTGGAAGAAGCCGGATCGTCCCTGGATCGGGTGCTGAAAACGACCGTTTTTTTGCAGGATATGAGCGAGTTTTCGCTGTTTAACGAGGTCTATGGGCGGTATTTTCACGTCAACCCGCCGGCCCGGGCAACGGTGGAAGCGGCGCGGCTGCCGCGGGATGCGCGCGTCGAGATCGAGTGCATCGCGGCGCTGGATTAGCCCGGACAATTCCTAAATTACAGCTTTTCCCGGTTACCCGGTACCCGGTACCCAGTCAACGACGATCTGCGACCGTCATGACGGGCAGAAACCACTTGCGGTGCTGCCCGTCATTTCGTTAAGAATGAGACGGCAAGGGTGTCGCAAGCTATAGCCCTATTTCCATTGG
>JBIKOG010000339.1:0-6696 GCA_044358225.1 Bryobacteraceae bacterium
ATTCAGCGGTTCAAGGCTTCGGCGGCGAAGCTGGGCGTGCCGACGACCAAGCCGCGGCGGGCGACGGGGACGCTGGCTTCGTCGGTGAACCTGCTGCTGCCGGAGGCGATGGCGACGGGGAATTTGACGATCGTCCCGAACGCGATTGTGCGAGAGATCGGCGTGGACCCAAAGACCGGGCGCGTGAACGCGGTGCACTTCGTGGACCGGCGGAACAAGCGGGAATATAGTGTGCCGGCGAAGGCGCTGATGTTGGGCGCGTCGACACTGGAGAGCACGCGGTTGTTGCTGAATTCGCGGTCGCGGCTGTTTCCGAATGGGCTGGCGAATTCGAGCGGCGTGTTGGGGCATTACCTGTTCGACCAGTTCTATGTGAAGAACACGGTTGTCGCGATTGTGCCGGAGGCGCGCGGCGGCAAGGGCGGGCGGACGCTGATGGGCGGGGCGGGCTACATTCCGCGGTTCCGCAATTTGAAGGGCGAGAAGAAGAATTTCATCCGCGGGTATGCCTACGATTTCGGCAGCGGCGGGACGCCGAATCCGGAGCTATTGCCCGCCTATGGCAGCGACCTGATGAAGGCGATGGACGAGTTGCAGGGCGCGGCGTTCAGCATGACGACAATGGGCGAGGCGCTACCGCGGTATGAGAACAAAGTCAGCATTCATCCGACGTTGAAAGACGCCTGGGGCGTGCCGTGTCTGCATATCGAGCAGAAGTACACGGAGAACGAGTTCAACATGGCGAAAGATGCCATGGAGACGGGCGCGGCGGCTTGTGAGGGCGCCGGGTTCGAGGTGTTGGCGAAGCATTGGGAGATGGTGCCGCCGGGCGAGAGTATTCACGAGCTGGGTACTTGCCGGATGGGCGCCGATCCGAAGAAGTCCGTTTTGAACGCGTTCAATCAGACGCATGACGTGAAGAACCTGTTCGTGATTGACGGGTCGGCGTTTGTGTCTGGCGGCGTGCAGAACCCGACGTTGACGCTGTTGGCGCTGACGGTGCGGGCGTCTGAGTATTTGATTGATCAGAAGAAGAAGGGGCAGCTGTAATGCGGACGGTGGTGCTGGTTCTGGGGTTGGCGATGGCGGCTTGGATCCTGGTGGCGCAGACGCCGCCGGAGCAGCCGATTCCCTACAGCCATAAGCACCACGTGGGGACGATGAAGTTGCAGTGCAAGTTCTGCCACGAGAATAAGGAGCCGGGCGAATTGATGGGCATTCCGGCGGCGTCGAAGTGCATGGGGTGTCATAAGTCCATCAAGGCGGATTCGCCGCATATTCAGAAGCTGGCGGGGTTTGCCGAGAGCAACCGGCCGGTGCCGTGGAAGCGGATCTACCAGATTCCCGCGTATGTGTTCTTTTCGCACCAGACGCATTTGCAGGGCGCGGTGAACAAGTGCGCGGATTGCCATGGGGCCGTGGAGACGCGGGACGCGCTGTTTAAAGAGTTTCCGACGAACATGGGTTCGTGCATGGATTGCCACCAGAAGAAGAAGGTGTCCAACGATTGCACGTTCTGCCATGAGCAGCGGAATTAGCGGCTAGTATTCGAACTGCACCAGGAATTGGAACTGGCGGCCCGGGAGGCTTTCGAGGATTCCCCGGTAGCTGGGCATGCCGTAGTAGGGGCTGAGGCGTTCGACGTTGGTGTGGTTAGTGAGGTTGAAGCTTTCGATACCGAACTGGAGGACGGCGCGTTCTTCCCGCATGGGGATGGTCTTCATGACGCGGAGGTCGAGGCTCGAGGTGAGCGGGCCGAGGTTGGTGTTGCGGGCCATGCCGGCGGGACGGGCGGTGAGGGGGTAGGCGCCGGTGCGGTTGGGATCGGTGTTGAGGAGGGTGTTCAGGGGCCGGCCGGAGCCTAGGGTGAAGATGGGGGCGATCGTCAGGCGCTCGATGAGCCAGGGGAATTCGAAGAGGGCGCTGAGGGCCACACGGTTGGATTGGTGCTGGCGGGAGAGGGCCCAGTCCTTGCGGATATTGTTGGGGTCGCTGGGTTGTTCGTCGAAGTCCGAGCCATCGTCGCGGGTGCGGCCGTAGTTGTAGGTGGCGAGGTAGGCGAGTTCCTTTGTGAGGCGGCGGTTGAGCGTGACGGCGACGCCTTCGTATTGGGAGCGGCCGGTTTGTTCGAGGTGGTAGGCGCGGGTTCGCGGGAGATGGACGCCGCGGATGGCGTTGGCTTCCACGCTTAGCGAGGTGTCGGCGCCGAAGCCGTATTCGAAGCCTGTGCTCCATTTGCGGCTGTAGGTGCTGGGGAAGTTGGCGGACGTTTTGTAGGTGAGCTGGGGCAGGCCTGGGACGGGTTGGGTGCGGGGGAGTTGCCAGGCGCGAATGGCATCCGGGCCGGCGCCGTATTGCTCGTAGCCTTGCGTGCCGTCCTTCTGGATGGCGTCGTTCAGCCAGGCGAGGGGGTAACGGTCGTAGAAGAGGCCGAAGCCGGCGCGGACGACGAGGGGGCGTTTGGCGGTGGGCCGCCAGGCGAGGCCGGCGCGGGGAGAGACGTTGTTGCTGCTGGGGGAGATGCCGGTGGGCATGCGCTGGCGATCGAAGCGGGCGCCGATTTCGAGGAGGAGGCGGGGGTGGAGCTGCCAGCGGTCCTGGAGCCAGAGGCCGAAGGGGAGGGTGGTGAGTTTCGTGTTGGGATTGCCGAAGGCCTGGATGTAGATATCGGGGCGGCCTTGGATTAAGTTTTCCAGTGTCGGGAAGACGAAGATGCCGCTGTAGCGGTGGCGGATGGCGGCGTTGAGATTGACGAAGTGGGCGTCGGCGCCGAGGCTTAGCCGGTGATGGCCGATGGCGGCGTTGAAGCTATCGATGAACTGATAGTGGCGTTCGGTGCGGTCCGAATTGAAGCGGTGGTAGGAACCGAATGTCACGACGCCGGGGACTTCGACGAGGGGGCCAGAGCCGTTGGGGGTGAGTTGGGAGGTGCGTTCGGCGACCTGGACACGGACGTCGTTGACGACGGCGGGGGTGATGACGCGGAGCCAGTTCGAGACGAGCGAGTGATCGGCGGTGAGGCTGTTGCCCTGGGCGGAGCGGTCGGCAAAGTTGTCGGGGCCTTGGACTTCGCCGATGGTGCGGCCGCGGGAGAAGGCGTAGCGGGCCGAGAGGGTATCGCGTTCGTTGAACTGGTGATTGAGCTTGAGGGAGAGTTCGGTGCCGCGGGTGCTGGTGGGGTAGAGGCCGCGATAGAGTCCGGGGACGCGGGCGACGATATCGGCGGCCACGTTCGACCACTCTTCGGCTGATTCCGATTCGTATTCGACGGCGCCGGCGATGAAGGTTTTGTGGGCTTTTAATGGGCCGTTGGCGGAGACGCCGGGCTGGTAGCGGCGGAAGCGGGGGCGCTTGGCCGAGGCGACTTCGGAGCGCTGGGCGTTGGTGATTTCGTGTTGGGTGAAGAAGGTGAAATCGCCGTGCCAGATGTTGACGCCGGAGCGGGTGACCATGTTGAGCAGGCCACCGGCGGCGCCGCCGAGTTCGGCACCGAAGGCGGCGGTGGCGACGCGGAACTCCTGCACCATTTCGAGGCCGACGGCTACGCGGTTGCCGCCGGTGGTTTCGTCGCGGTTGTCCATGCCATCGATGAGGATGGCGTTGTTGCGCGGGCGCATGCCGCCGGCGGTGAAGCCGCTATCGCCAAGCGCCGTTCGGGTGCCGGTCATGGTGCGTTGGGAACTGGAGCCGGCCGAGGGGGCGACGGCGGGAGCGGCGAGGACGAAGTTGAGATAGTTGCGGCTGCGGGCGGGCGCCTCTTCGATGCGTTCGTTGCCCATGGCGACGCTGGCGCTGGAGGCGGTGAGATCGATGGCTTCGGGGGTTTCGTTGACCTCGATACTTTCGGTGAGGCCGGCGGGGGCGAGTTCGAAATCGCGTTGGAGAACCTGGCCGACGGAGAGGGGGAATTCGGCGGTTTTGACGGGGGCGAAGCCGGGGGCGGCGATTGCCAGGGTGTAGGTTCCGGGAAGAAGGCCGCGGAGGGTGAACTGGCCGTTGGCGTTGGTGGAGGCGCGGCGTTCGCTGGCGGTGTCCTGGTTGCGGACGGTGACCTGCGCGGCGGGCACGAGGCCGCCGGAGCGGTCGCGCACGGCGCCTTGGAGGGTGGCGGTGGAGGCCGTGGTTTGCGCGTGGGCGAGCGGGGTTAGCAGTAAGAACAGGACGAACAGGGGCACTGCTTTCAGGATAGCGAGTACTACAGTAAAAGAATGAACATGACACGGCGGCAGATGTTGTTCAGCAGCGCATTGTTGGCGCAGGCGGGCGGGGCGCGGCCGTCACCGCGGCAGCTGCTTTGGCATGGGATGGAGACGTACGCGTTCCTGCACTTTACGATGAACACGTTCACGGATAAAGAGTGGGGCTATGGGGATGAGGACCCGCGGCTGTTTGCGCCGACGGCGTTTGATGCCGATGCGATTATTGACGCGCTCCACGCGGGCGGGATGCGGGGCGTGATCCTGACTTGCAAGCACCACGACGGGTTCTGCCTGTGGCCGACGAAGACGACTTCGCATTCGGTGATGGCGGGTTTTAAACGGGATGTTGTGAAAGAGATTTCGGCGGCGGCGGCGCGGCGGAAGATGAAGTTTGGCGTGTATTTATCGCCGTGGGACCGGAACCATGCGCTGTATGGGAGGCAGGGGTATGTGGACGTGTACCGGGCGCAGTTGACGGAGTTGTTGACGAACTACGGGCCGGTGTTTGAGGTGTGGCACGACGGGGCGAATGGGGGCGACGGGTTCTACGGCGGGGCGCGTGAGAAGCGGATGATCGATAAGAAGAACTACTACGATTGGCCGGGGACGTGGGAGCTTGTGCGTAAGCTGCAGCCTGACGCGGTGATCTTCAGCGACGTGGGGCCGGACATTCGTTGGGTGGGCAATGAGAAGGGGTTTGCGAACGAGACGTGTTGGGCGACGTATGCGCCGGTGGGCCCGGATGGCGGCGCGCCGGCGCCGGGTTTTACTCGCGATAAAGAGGGCATGACGGGGCACAGGGACGCGGCGCAGTGGCTGCCGGCGGAGTGCGACGTATCGATCCGGCCGGGTTGGTTCTGGCATGAGAAGGAGAACGCACGGGTGAAAACGGGGGCGGAGTTGATGGAGTTGTATTTCAAGTCTGTCGGGCGCGGGGCGAGTTTTTTATTGAACGTTCCGCCGGACCGGCGGGGGCTGTTGCATGAGGCCGATGTGGCTTCGCTGCGGGATTTCGGGCGGCGTGTGCGGGGCACGTTTGCGAAGAATTTGGCGGGGAAGATGGACAGGGACATGACGGTGCGCGTGCGAGGGGAGTGGAACGTGGTGCGACTGCGGGAGGAGATTGCGCAGGGGCAGCGGGTGGACGCGTTCGCGGTGGATGCGTGGGTGGGCGGGGATTGGAAGACGGTGGCGGAGGGGACGAGTATTGGCGCGTGCCGGCTGATCCGGCTGCCGGAAATGCAACGGGCGCCGAAGGTGCGCGTGCGGGTGCAGCGATCGTCGGGGCCCGTTGTTTGGAAGGAACTGGGAGTGTATCGGGAGACGCTATAGGCGCGGCATGGGCGGCTTCATGGGCGTCCAGGCGGTGAGGCCTTTGCGGTTGATTTGGCGCTTGAAGACGCGGTCGCCGGCGGTGACGTAGAGGGTGTTGAGTTCGGGGCCGCCGAAGACCACGTTCGAGAGCGAGCCTCCGTGGGGCTTGTTCAAGATGGCCACGACGCGGCCGGGTTGGTCGCAGATTTGCAGGCCGATTTTGGTGGTGACGTAGAGGTGGCCATCGGTATCGACGGTCATGCCGTCGGCACTGGTGGCGGAGCTTTCGTCGGGGGATTCCAGGTGATGGTACGCCTGGCCGTTGGAGAGCGAGCCATCGGCATTGACGGTGAAGGACCAGACCCAGCGGCCGCGGGAATCGTTGACCATGAGGAGCGTCTGATCGGTGGAGAGGATGACGCCGTTGGGGAATTCGATGCCTTCGTGGACGACGCGCTTGTTGCCCTTGGTATCAAGGAACCAGACCTTGTGATTTCTGGGGTCGGTGAACCAGATTTCGCCTTTGGCATTCAGGCAGAGATCGTTCGATTCGACATCGGTGGCGAGGACGGTTTCGGCGCCATCCATGGTCCAGGCGACGATTTGCTTTTTGCCGTTCTGGCAGCCGTAGAGGCGGCCATCGGGGCCGAACATGAGGCCGTTAGTGCCGCCGCTATTTTCCTTGAAGACGGAGACTTTGCCGTCGGCGGCAATTTTGTGGATGCGGTTGTTGGGGATGTCGGTGAAGAAGACCTGGCCGGATTTATCGACGGCGGGGCCTTCGGCAAAACGGTAGCCGGAGCCGACCAGTTCCCAATCCTTACCGGGGATGAGGGCGGTGCTTAAGTAGTGCTTGTCGCTTTTGTTTATGGGGGTTTCGATGGGTTTGGGGAAGTCGCGCCAGAGCCAGCGGAGAGCGTCGGGGAGGATGGCGGATCCGTGCTTGGCGTTGTGGGCTTCGGTGCCTTTGACGAACTTGACGTCGTAGCCGGACCATTCGAGCGAGCGGGCCATATCTTGATTCGCGATCCACCAACTGCCGCCGTAGATGTCGTTGTCGTTGGAGCCGTCCTGGAGGAAGACGCGGAGGGGTTTGGGTTCGTACTTGCGGATGAGCGAGGGCAGGTTGTTGGCGCCGCGGAGGTTGACGAAGCTGCCGATGAAGGAGAGAACGCGGCGGAAT
>JBIKOG010000126.1:0-22295 GCA_044358225.1 Bryobacteraceae bacterium
GTCCCCGTGGGTTGTTTGCTGCGAGTGGGGGAGGAACGACAGGGCGATCTTTATGGCGGGGCTGGAGTGGGAGGGTTTCGCGTCTGGGGACACCCGGCCTACGCTGCGCTTCGGCCCGCGGGTGTCCCCGTGGGTTGATCGCTGCGAGCGGGGGAGGAACGACAGGGGCGATCTTTATGGCGGGGCTGGAGTGGGAGGGGTTCGTGTCTGGGGACACCCGGCCTACGCTGCGTTTCGGCGCGCGGGTGTCCCCGTGGAATTTACGTCGCGAGGGGGAAAATCGCGGGGACTACAGTTCGGTGGGGCTGTTATTTGGCGGCGCGGACGGTGGGGGTGTAGATGTGCAGGTTACGGAACTGGGCGGTGGCTTGGTAGTTTGCCGTGACGAATTCATGGATGTGGCGGAGTTGGAGGCGATTCGGGTCTGACGCGGGCCAGATGCGGAGGAACTCCTGCGGGGCAACGTCCATGTAAAGAATCTTCGTGGGCGGGCGGCGGAGCATGTCGTCGGTGGCCTGTTTTTCGTCGTCCAGGGTGAAGAGGCCCGGTTGGAGGACGCAGAAGCGGGAGACGTTCTGGCCTCTTGTGAGGAAATAGGCGACGGGCGGATACGGGTAGACGAACATGGGTTCGCCTTGTTTGATGTTCGCCGTTAGCCAGCGGACGAGTTCGGCGCTGCCTTTGTCGGTGCGGACGCGGCCGACGGGGGTGTCGATCTGTTCGGTATCGGCGCGTTGGACGAGGGCGGAGAGCAGGAACACGCCGGCGATGGCTCCGACGGGGATGACGGCCCAGCGGGCTTTGTTCAAAAAACTGGCGGCGACGGGGTAGAACAGGGGTGCGGCGAAGACCAGGTGGCCGACGTCGAAACGCGGGGAGACGCCGGCGATCATCGACAGGCCGCAGACGCAGAAGTAGATGAGATTGCGGTCACGATTCTTGAGAACCAGCAGGCCGCAGAGGGGTGGGAGCCAGACGGGGAGCGTGAGGCCGATGACGATCATGACGCGGATGATCCAATCGCCGGCGCCGGAGGCCCCTTCGAACAGAGCCGGGTAGCCGCCGATCACCTCACCGTAGGCCATACGGTTGGCTTCCGAGTAGTTATTTTTTGCCCAGAGGAGATTGTCGATGAACGCACCGAGCGACCCGGTGGCGAGGAGGGCGGCGACGCCGAGGGCGGCTCCGGTGGCTCCGCCGGCGATGACGCGCCAGGGGGATTGCTTGATGAGAAGGGATGCGGCGACGGCGGCGACGGCGGTGAGGGCGAGGATGGGGGTGGCCCAAACGGAGAAGGCGAGGAGGATACCGCCCAGGAAAGGACGGCCGCGCCAGATGGCGACGATGCCGAGGATGGCGTAGGTATCGGCGTCCCAGCGATGGTTGTTGGTCATCATGGCGGGGTCCGCCGTGTTCAGGGCGAGGAAAATGAAGGCGGCGATGGCGGCGGAGGCGGCGTCGGCCAGTTGGCGGGAGACGAAATAGACGATGGCGGTGAGGATGCCGATTTCGGCGGCGAGGATGAGATGGGCGGCGGCAAGGGAGACGCCGAATATCTTGAAGACCAGGGCGATCAGCCAGTACGACGCCGGGCCGGTGAGGCCGAAGAGATCTTTGTAAAGTACTTCGCCTTCGGCGATGCGGGCGGCGTGGGACAGGAAAATTCCCTCATCGTTGATCAAAATGAGGCGGTCCCCGGCGAGCCAGAAGACGAAAAGGGCGGAAATGAGGAAAACGGCGGCAACAAAATGCGCCGGACGGAGCGCGGGCATGCCCTTCTATCGGATGTTTGGTTGCCGGGGTTTAGTCGCACATGTTACCTTATAATTTACGGTCTTCGGGCTAACCCTCGAAACACCGCCGCCTAAACCCCACCAAGTACAAACAATGGAAGCCACGTTACACGCGCTCGGCGAGATCGTGTTGAAAGGTCTGCCGACGTTCTTCCTCCTGATTCTGCTGCACTTTTATTTGAAGCGAACGTTTTTCGCTCCCTTAGAAAAAGTGCTGGCGGAACGGTATGAGGCGACAACCGGAGCCCGGAAACAGGCCGAAAGCGCTATGGCGCGAGCCGAGGCGAAAGCCAAGGAATATGAAGAAGCAATCCGCAACGCACGGACCGAGGTCTACAAAGACAACGACGTGATGCGGAAAAAGTGGCGCGAAGAGCAGACCGTCGTGCTGGCCAATGCCCGTGAGCGGGCCGATTCGCTGGTGAAGACCGCGAAGGCGGAACTGGCCTCGGATGTTCGCGCGGCGCGGGAATCTTTGCAGGCTGAGAGTGAACGGATCGCCGACGGGATTGCCGCCGCGATTTTGCGGAGGTCTGCGTGATGCGCCGGTTGGTATTGATTTTGGCTGTTGGCGCCGTTGGCATGTGGGCGCAGGAGCATGGCGCTCCGGCGACTCCTCCGGCTGGTGAGCATGGGGCTCCCGCCGCTGGCGCTGAACACGGGGCTGCCGCGGGTGCGCATGGCGCTCCGGCTGGTCACGGCGAAGCTGCCGGGCACGGCGAAGCCGAGCATAAATCCGGCGGGCCGGCGGAAGTTTCGGTGTGGTGGAAGTGGGCTAACTTCGCGATTCTGGCCGGTGGCTTGGGCTACATGATCGCCAAGAACGCGCCCGCCTATTTCGCGACGCGGAACGAAGAAATTCGCAAGGGCCTGCAAGAAGGCGCCGAGTTGCAGCGGGAAGCCAATGCGCGGACGGCCGCGATGGAAGCCCGGTTGAAGAACCTGGAAGCGGAAATCAGCGAGTTGCGGACTAAGGCGAAGGCCGAGATTGCCAACGAAGGCGATCGCGTGCAGGCCGAGACGGCCGCCGCGGTTGCCAAGATTCAGGCGCACGCCGAGAACGAAATTGCCTCCGCTGCGAAGAACGAACGCGCGGTGTTGAAGACGTACGCCGCCGACCTCGCCCTGAAGATGGCGGAGGAGAAGCTGCGCGGGCAGTTGAGTTCGCAAGCCGATGCTGGGTTAATCCAGGGCTTCCTGAAAGGGTTGAACTAGCCGATGTCAGTGGCAATTGCATCCCGGTTTGCGCGCGCGCTGGCCGATATCCTTGTAAACAACGACGCGGCGAATGACGCCGTGGTGAAGTTGCGGGCTTTCGACGATCTGCAGCAGGGTTCGCCGGAGCTGAAGAACATTTTGATTTCGCCGGCTGTATCGGGGCGGAAGAAGAAGGCGGCCGTTTCGCGGTTTGCCGAGCAGATTGGCTTTTCGCCGCTGCTGAAGAATTTCATGTACGTGTTGATTGATCACCGGCGGACGGCGATGTTGGGAGAGATCCTGACTTCGCTCGAGTCGCAGCTGGACGAACGCCGGGGGATTATCCGGGCGCAAGTTCAGTCGTCGCGGCCGTTGGATGAAGCGCAGCGCCAGCAGATTGAAGCGGCGTTGGGCCGGGCGACTGGCAAGCAGGTGTTCGGGCAGTATAAGGTAGACGAGGCGCTGATCGGGGGACTGGTCGCGCGCGTTGGATCCCGGGTATATGACGGTTCGGTGCGCGGCCAATTGCAGGCCATGCGCGTCCGTCTGGTGCGGTCTTAAGTCAGGTTTCTAGAGAAAACGTCACAGTATGGCTCAAATTCGGGCAGATGAGATCGCGCGAGTACTGCGCGAAGAGATAGAAAATTACGACCAGGCGGTCAACGTCTCCGAGACCGGTTCGGTCATTTCGGTGGGCGACGGTATTGCGCGTATTCACGGGTTGGAACTCGTGATGGCGGGCGAACTCATTGAGTTTGCCGGCGGCGTGACCGGCCTTGCGTTGAACCTGGAAGAAGACCAGGTGGGCGCTGTGTTGATGGGCGACTATCAGCACATCGGCGAAGGCGACGAGGTGAAACGTACGGGCCGCATTATGTCGGTTCCGGCGGGCGATGCGCTGATTGGGCGCGTTGTCGACGCCATCGGCGCGCCGATTGACGGCAAAGGGCCGATCAACACCACCGAGTTCAACCCGGTGGAGCGTTTGGCGCCTGGCGTCATCGACCGTAGCCCGGTGAAAGAACCGATGCAGACGGGCGTCAAGGCCATCGACGGCATGATCCCGATCGGCCGCGGCCAGCGCGAGTTGATCATCGGCGACCGTCAGACCGGTAAGACCGCGATCGCGCTCGACACGATCATTAATCAAAAGGGCGGCGACGTTATTTGTATTTACGTCGCGATCGGCCAGAAGCGTTCGACGGTGGCGCAGGTTGTGCAGACGCTGACCAACTACGGCGCGATGGATTACACCATCGTCGTGGCGGCGACGGCGTCCGATCCGGCCCCGATGCAGTATATTGCTCCGTTCGCCGGTTGCGCGATGGGCGAGTACTTCCGCGACCGTGGCCAGCACGTCCTGATCATTTACGACGATTTGTCGAAGCACGCCGCGGCGTATCGCGAAATCTCGCTGCTGTTGCGCCGTCCGCCGGGCCGCGAAGCGTTCCCTGGCGACGTGTTCTATTTGCACAGCCGCCTGCTGGAGCGTGCCGCGAAGTTGAAGACCGGTGGTTCGCTGACCGCGCTGCCGTTCATTGAAACGCAGGCGGGCGACGTTTCGGCCTACATTCCGACCAACGTGATTTCGATCACCGACGGGCAGATCTTCCTGGAAGCCGATTTGTTCAACTCGAACATTCGTCCGGCCATCAACGTCGGTATCTCGGTGAGCCGCGTCGGCGGCGCCGCGCAGATCAAGGCGATGCGCCAGGTTGCCGGTTCGCTCCGATTGGAACTCGCCCAGTACCGCGCGCTGGCTGCGTTCGCGCAGTTCGGCTCCGAACTCGACGCCGCTTCGCAGAAGCAGTTGAGCCGTGGCCAACGGTTGACGGAACTGTTGAAACAGTCCCAGTTCCAGCCGCTGCCGGTTGAAAAACAGGTTCTCATTATCTACGCCGGCACCTCTGGCGCGACCGATGATGTGCCGGTGGAAGCCTGCCGCCGGTTTGAATCCGAACTCTACGCGTTTGTGGAGTCGGCGTATCCGAACCTGCTCCCCTCGATCAAAGCCAAGCGCGAGCTGACCGGCGAGATCAAGGAAGAGCTGGTCAAGGCGTTCAAAGACTTCAAGGGCCGATTCCAGGCGTAAGCCATGCCATCGTTAATCGACTTCCGCCGGCGAATTCGCTCGGTTAAAAATACGCAGCAGATCACGAAGGCCATGAAGATGGTCTCGGCAGCGAAACTGCGTCGCGCGCAAGAGGCTGTGATCGCGGCGCGGCCGTTTGCGAACTCGCTGCGGCAGATGCTGGCCAACGTGGCCAACGCGACGAAGGGCAGCGACACGGCGGCGGAGAATCCGCTGTTGGTGGTGCGGCCCGAGGAGCGGGTGTTGGTGATCATCATCAATGCCGACCGCGGACTGGCCGGGGCGTTCAGCACCAATATCAATCGGGGCGCGCAGAAGTTCCTTACGGACGACAAAGCGGGCAAGACGATTGAGATTGAGGCTGTGGGCAAGAAGGCGCGCGACTACTTCCGCCGCCGCGGCTTCACGATTGCCGGCGAGATGATGAACGTGACCAAGGCTCCCAAGTACGCCGACGCGGCGACGCTGGGACGCAAGGTTGTGGAACGTTACTCGAATGGCGAAGTGGACGCTGTGTACCTGGTCTACAACGAATTCAAGAGCGTGATGTCGGCCCGTTTGGACATCGTGCAACTGCTACCCGTTCCGCTGCCGCAGGAACAGGCGAGCGTGGACTACATTTTTGAACAGCCGGCGGAGGAACTGCTGGCGACGCTGCTGCCGCGTTATGTGGAAGTGGCGATTTATCGGGCGATTCTGGAGTCGGCCGCTGCCGAACACGCCGCGCGTATGACGGCGATGGATTCGGCATCTTCCAACGCCGCCGATGTGATTGAACGGCTGACCCTGTACATGAACCGTGTACGCCAGGCCAGCATTACCCGCGAAATTATTGAAGTCGTGAGCGGCGCTTCGGCGCTCGACTAGAGCGCGTCAGAGCGCAAGGAGTTTTGATCGAACCATGTCTACCGTATCAACAGCCGCCGGCAAAGTAATTCAGGTCGCCGGACCCGCAATCGACATTCAGTTTCCGGAAGGGCACATCCCGCCGATTCGTACGGCGATCCGGATCACCAGCGAAGGCTTTAACGCTCCCACGCCGATCGACATTATCTGCGAAGTGGCGCAACACATTGGCGAAAACCGCGTCCGCACGATTGCGTTGCAGCCGACCGAAGGTATGGTGCGCGGCATGAAGGCGATCAGCCTGGGCGCGCCGGTGACCGTGCCGGTGGGACCGGAAACGCTGGGCCGCGTGTTGAACGTCATCGGGCAGCCGGTGGACGAGATGGGTCCGGTGAACGCGAAGAAGCACTACCCGATTCACCGCGCCGCTCCGACCTTTGACGAACAGGCAACGTCGCAGACGATGCTCGAAACGGGCATCAAGGTTATCGATCTGATCGAACCCTATTTGAAGGGCGGTAAGATCGGGTTGTTCGGCGGCGCCGGCGTCGGCAAGACCGTCGTCATCATGGAGCTGATCAACAACATCGCGACGAACCACGGCGGTGTGTCGGTGTTCGCCGGTGTGGGCGAGCGCACCCGTGAGGGGAACGATCTCTGGTTGGAAATGCAGGAGTCGGGGATTGTGGATCCGTCCGACTACACGAAGTCGAAAGTGGCCCTTATTTACGGCCAGATGACCGAGCCGCCAGGCGCCCGCCTGCGCGTCGGCCTGACCGGACTGACCGTCGCCGAGTACTTCCGCGACGAAGAAGGCCAGGACGTGCTGCTGTTCGTGGATAACATCTTCCGCTTTACGCAGGCCGGTTCGGAAGTGTCGGCGCTGTTGGGCCGCATGCCTTCGGCCGTGGGTTACCAGCCGAACCTGGCTTCGGAAATGGGCGAACTGCAGGAACGCATTACGTCGACTAAGAAGGGTTCGATCACCTCGGTGCAGGCCATTTACGTGCCCGCCGACGATTACACCGATCCGGCTCCGGCGACCGCGTTTACCCACTTGGACGCCACGACGAATCTTTCGCGCGACATCGCTTCGCTGGGTATCTACCCGGCCGTGGATCCGCTGGCTTCGACCTCCCGTATTCTTGACCCGCAGGTGTTGGGCGAAGAGCACTACGGTTGCGCCCAGCGCGTGAAGCAGATTCTGCAGCGCTACAAGGATTTGCAGGACATCATCGCGATTCTCGGTATCGACGAATTGTCGGAAGACGATAAGTTGACCGTATCGCGTGCCCGTAAGATTCAGCGCTTCCTGTCCCAGCCGTTCCACGTGGCCGAACAGTTCACCGGCTTCAAGGGCAAGTACGTGAAGCTGGCCGACACGATCAAGGGTTTCACGGAAATCTGCGACGGCAAGTACGACGATCTTCCGGAACAGGCTTTCTACATGGTCGGCACGATCGAAGAAGTGATCGAAAAGGCCGAGCAGATGAAGAAGGGCAACTAGGACCCGCATATGGCGGAAACGTTCGAACTCGAAGTGGCAACTCCGGACCGTCTGCTGGTGAAAGACCAGGTGGCGGAGGCTCAGATTCCCGCGTTAAACGGGTTTCTGGGCGTGCTGCCGGAACACGCCCCGCTGCTGTCGGAACTGGGCAGCGGCCTGCTGTCCTACGTGATCGGTGGCAAGTCGCATTCGGTGGTTGTGTCCGGTGGTTGGGTGGAAGTGCAGCCCCACGGGACACGCGTACTGGCGAAGACGGCGGAGCGGCCGGACGAGATCGATTTGAAGCGCGCCCAGGAATCCCTGGACCGTGCGGAGCGGCGTTTGAAGGAGTCCGGGGAATGGGACATCGCTCGCGCGTTGCGGGCGGCGGAACGGGCCCGGGTTCGTGTGGAAGCTGCATCGAAAAAAGCACACTAATGGCTTATTGCCGTTGGCTCTGCTAAACTAGTTAGGTTGACCTGCCGGGTGGGCAAGTCAACATTCAGGATCGGGCCGTAGCGCAGCCTGGCTAGCGCGCTTGCTTGGGGTGCAAGAGGTCCCGGGTTCAAATCCCGGCGGCCCGACCATTAAAAAAGTTGTTGCAGAGGCGGAACCCCTAATTGCCACCTCTGCCGTGGGAGTAGATGCGAACGGCGTGTTCGCCAATGTTGACTGTGCGGACGCTGCCGGCGCGCATGTATTGCGCATTTTCGGTGGCGACGGCGCGGGAGTAGGGCTCGTAGATGGCGCTTACGACGAGCGAGAACTGTTTTTCGAAATCGTTGGCGAGGGCGTACCAGTTGTTGTCCGCGTCGCTTTGGACCTGGCTGAAGTGGTAGAAGATGAGCGGCTGGCCGTCGATGTGGATATTCGGGCCGGCGATTTCCAGGTGGTGGCCGTTGACGTTCCAGGGGGCGAGGTTCTGGCCCGGGTGGCGGAAGATATGCGTGCCGGGGTAGCGGGCGGGCCATTGGTTGAGATAGCCCTGATTCATAAAGCGGCCGTCGGGTTGGGGCTGTTCGTCGCACCAGTTGAGGCAATCGGTGCGCCAGTCCTCCACGCATTGGAGCGCCTGCGGGGTGGCGCGGAAATAGAGAAAGCCGGCGTTGTAGATTCCGTACTTTTCCAGGTGCTGGTTGCCTTCGCAGAAGCGGTGCGGGGAGAGGGCGATGGGGGCGTGGGCGGCTTCTTCCCAGAGCGGGGCGGGGGAGGAGAAGAAGCAGGTGTCGGCGTCGATGTAGATGACCGCTGAACCGGCGGGGGCGGCGCGGAGGATCGACAGCACGAGTACGGACTTCTGGGTGGAGTAGAAGGCCCAGGGGGTGCGATGGGGACGGGTTTGGGCGAGGGCGGGGTCGGTGGCGAGGAGGGTGGATTGGGGGAGGATGTCGATAGACGATCCGAAGGCGGCGTGGAGGGCGTCGTCGCAGGGCGGGTCGAGCGCGAGGACGGTGATGGCGGCGGCGGGGTCGTGCTGGCGGAGGGAACGGAGCATCGTGATGCCGCGGGCGAGGTATTGAGAGTCGAAATAGGTGCAGTAGCGACGGGTCATGCGTGGAGGGCGAAGATTCCTTGGAGCTCGTCTTTTTTGCGGTCGAGGTTGGCTGGGGATTGGTGGCGCCAGTAGTCCAGACGCTGCCGCAGCGCGTGGACGGCGGGGGCGATCTGGTGTGGTTGCAAGCCGCGGAAGAACGACCGGGAGAGCCAGGCGGAGGTGGCTTGGAGGCGGGCGTATTGCGCGAGGACGAGATCTGGCGGGACGGGAAGGGAATCGTCGTCGAAGCGGGCGACGCCGCCGAACCCGAAGCGGATGCCGGCGTTGTGGACGGTGTGGGCGATGCGGGCGAGCACGTCGTCGGCGACGAGCTCAAATTGGCTGGAGAGGCCGAGGGCGAGGTGGAGATCGTTGAGTCCGACCATGATCTCCGAGACTCCCGCGACGGCGGTTATGGCGGGCAGATTTTCGATAGCGGCGGTGGTCTCGAGGAGTAGGATGGCTGCGGCGCGGCCGGCGATGAGATCGATGAATGTCTCGGCTTCGCGGGCGGTGTGGAACTGGGGCAGCATGAGCGCGCGGGCGCCGAGGGCGAGCGCGGTTTCGACTTCGTCGCGGGAGCCGGGGTGCAACGGGTTGAGGCGGGCGAAGACTTCGGCGCCGCGAATGTTGGCGGTGACGGCGCGGAGGTCTTCCAACTGGTGCGCAGAGATGCGCGCGTGCGGAATATGGCCCTGGCGGGCGGCTTTCCCGAGGCGTTCGATATCGATTCCGATTCGTTCCAGGCCGGCTGCGCTGGCGGCCCGCACCACCTGCGGATCCGAGGTGATGGCGGTGAGGATGAACTGCGGGTGCATTTGGTGGAGAGAACTAGTCGAGCGTGAAGGGGATGGCGTCCGAGCCCGGTGGGAGGATCCAGTCGTCGGGTTCGGCGTAGTGATAGGGCTGATCGTTGACGACGATGTAGGACGCGCTTTCGCCGCTGGGGTTTTTGATGGCGTGCCAGACGAGCGGGGGGACGCGGATGGCGACGGGGCGGGCGGCGCTGACGTGGAGGAGGCGGAATGCTTTGTAGGTGGGCGAATCTTCGCGGTCGTCGTAGACGCCGATGCGGAGCTGGCCGAGGATGGGGACGATGACGTCGGATTGTTCCCGGTGGCAGTGCCAGGAGGAGAGGCCGCCGGGGAGGAGCGCCATGTGGACGACATGGGCGGCGGGAAAGGGCGGGGTGAACCACTCCGGACGGAAGCACTCGGTGAGCACGCCGCTGCGGACGGTTACGTTGCGAATTTCTTTGATTTGCACGCCGTCGATGGCGGGGCCGCCAAGAGGCATCCAATCGCTCGTCACCGTCTGCGGTGCACGTCGAGCCTGGTCGATCATTTGTTCTGTTCTTTCTGCCCGGGAAGCGGGTGCGCGGAAGACAACGGGGGACAAGGCTATAGTAGCGTACTGGCCGGAGAGCTCCTGGGGGGCAGGCGGGGATGCATGCCGGTGGAATGCGGGCACTAACAGGCAAGTTAGCGCCTGCGCTTAGAGGGCGCCGGGCGGGGGAGCGGGGTAGAATTCGCTCGCTGTACCCCATGTAAGTTTAGGGGTTATGTTGCATGCGAGTAACAGGCACATGGAATTGATAGAGTAGAAGTATGTCAATCGGACTGGATCAGTCTCTTCTTATCGCGGCGCTGGAAGGTTTTGAAGCGCAGCTTGCTCGTTTGGAAGGGCAGATTGCCCAAGTAAAAAGCTTGTCGTCTGGCAAGAAAGTGAAAGCGGCGGCGCCCGTGGTGGAAGTTGTTGCGAAGGTGAAAGGGACGCGCCGGAAGCGCCGGGAAGTGAGCGAAGAGGGCCGTTTACGGATGGCTGAAGCACAGAAGCGCCGTTGGGAGAAAGCGCGCGCTGGAAAATAAGTAAGCGTTTCATGGGCCCCTTTGGGCGGGCGTTCGCGCTGTAAGGCCGGGCTGTAAATACGGCCCAACACCCTCCCAAAGGACCACTTACATGAAACGAATTCTCTCTCTGTTCTGGCTTGTCGCGCTGCTGTTGCCGGCGGCGTATGGGCAGGCGCAGCCCCTCGGATATGTGCGCGATTTGTGCGTCAAGGCTCACCCTGGTAAGCTTTCGGCACTGCGCGCGTTTATGCTGGACCCGGTGGCGAAGTCGTCTAAGTACCGCGTGGATGGCGGCACTTACAGCTGGGTTGTGATTGCCGAAGCGGTGGCGCCGGCCGGGCGCGAGGCGCGGTGTGACTTCCGCATTGTGTATGGCTCGGCGGGTTTCCCCGCGGAGCAGAACCTGATGACGGCCGAGGATCTGAAGAAGGCCGGCGTGGGGATGACCGTGGAGCAGCGCAACGCGAAGCGGGATGAGTTGAGCTATCTGGTGGCGACGGATTATTGGGTGGCGCGGGATCTCGTCGGCACTTCGGTGAAGGGCGGCTATGTCCGCATTAACTACTACAAGACGAAGCCCGGCATGGCGGCGGAGTGGACGCGCGCCGAGCAGACCGGCTGGAAGCAGTTGGCCGAGGCGTTTGCCAAGGACAAGCCGGGCACGGGATGAGGCGTTTACACGCTGGCTATGCCTAGGGGTGCGGCGCTGCCGTACAACGCCATGACGGTGGACATGCTGCCGAATTGGGCGGCACTGGGCGCGGGCGGGCAGCAGCGCGCCACCTGGAACAGAGTCCATCCGGAGACGGACTATTCGGCGTACATGGACCGGGTGGGCAATATGGCCAGCCGCGTCCGTGTGGACACGATGCGGCTGATCGAGGTGATTCGTAAGCCGTAGGGCCTAGACGAACGTCTTGAATTCCATGACGTCGCCGTCCTGGACCACGTATTCCTTGCCTTCTGTGCGCAGCTTGCCAACGGAGCGGGCGTTGGCAAAGCTGCCACAGGCGACCAGATCTTCGTAGGCGATGGTTTCGGCGGAGATGAACGCCTTTTCGAAATCCGAGTGGATGACGGCGGCGGCCTGCGGGGCTTTGTCGCCGGCATGGATGGTCCAGGCGCGGGTTTCTTTTTCGCCGGTCGTGAGATAGGTGCGGAGGCCGAGGAGGTGGTAGGCCGCCTTGATGAGGTTGCCGGCACCGCCTTCGGTGACGCCGAGGCTTTCGAGATACTCGGCGCGCTCCTCTTCCGGCAGCGTGACGAGTTCGGCTTCGATATCGGCCGACACGACGACCACTTCGCAGCCGCGATGGCGGACGGCGAGCTCCTTCACCTTCTGCACCCAGGGGTTGGCGTCGGGGTTGGCCAGATCGCCTTCGGAGACGTTGCAGGCGAACAGCGTGGGCTTGGCGGTGAGGAGGAAGAGCGGCTTCATGAGCGCCTTTTCCTCCGGTGTCATGTCTAGGCTGAAGGCGTGGAGGCCGTTGCTCAGATGGGGTTCCAGACGATCGAGGAGTTCGAGTTCGGCGATGATTTTCTTGTCGCCGGACTTGGCGGCTTTCTGCTGGCGCTGGCGGCGCTTTTGGACGCTGTCGAGATCGGCGAGGATGAGTTCGGTGTCGATGACTTCGATGTCGCGGACGGGATCGACCGTATCCATGACGTGTTCGATGTCGGGGTTCTCGAAGCAGCGGACCACCTGGACGATGGCGTCGACTTCGCGGATGTGGCCGAGGAACTGGTTGCCGAGGCCCTCGCCTTGGCTCGCGCCCTTGACGAGGCCGGCGATGTCGACGAACTCGAAGACGGAGGGGACGAGTTTCTGGGAGCCGCTGATTTTGGACAGGACCTCCAGCCGCTCGTCGGGCACCGTGACGACGCCGTTGTTCGGCTCGATGGTGCAGAAGCGGTAGTTGGCGGCCATGGCCTTACGGCTCTGGGTCAACGCGTTAAACAGGGTACTCTTGCCGACATTCGGCAGGCCAACGATTCCGGCGCAAAGCATGTAATTCCCATTCTACCGAAGCAGGCGGCATATCATTTCCCTATGCGCTTTTTTCTGGCGATTTTAGCCGCTGGCCTGGGGATGGCCGCCGATTGGCATGGGTTTGAGAAACGGGAGTTCACCGTGGACGGGGTGGCGGGGTATGTGGTGCTGCCGCGCGTGGCGGCGCCGGGCAAGCCGTGGCTGTGGCGGGCGCGGTTCCCGGAGTTTAACTTTCAGGCGGCGGAGGGGCTGTTGGCGAAGGGGTATCACGTCGCCTACTATGACATGCCGAATATCTTTGGGAGCCCGAAGGCGGTGGAGAGTTGGGACCACTTTTATGCGCATGTTCGGAAGGAATTTGGTCTGGCGGAGCAGATGGCGCTGGAGGGCGTGAGCCGGGGCGGGCTGTTTGTGTATAACTGGGCGGCGCGGCATCCGGAGCTGGTGGATTGTATCTATTGCGAATCGCCGGTGTGCGATTTGAAGAGCTGGCCGGGCGGGCGGGGGAAGGGAATTGGCAGTAAGGCGGACTGGGCGCAGGCGCTGGCGACGTATGGGTTTACCGAAGAGCAGCTGCTGGCGTTTGGCGGGAATCCAGTGGACACGTTGGGGCCGCTGGCGGCGCGGCGCGTGCCGTTGTTGCATGTGGTGAATGAGGCTGACGCCGTTGTGCCACCGCTGGAGAATACCGCGGTGCTGGCGAAGCGGTATCGGGAGTTGGGCGGGCCGATTACGGTGTACTCGAACACGAGCGGGCCGGCGGCATTGAATGGGCACCACTTCCCTTTGGACGATGCGGGGATGGAGGTGAATTTTGTGCTGCGCAACACGCCGGGGATGGCGGGGTTGGCAGGGACGGGGTTGACGCCGTATGGTGCGCCGTATTTCAAGCTGCGGGATGGGTTGCGGAATTCGCTGGCGAAATTCGCGGCGGGCGGGGAGGCGCGGGTGGTGTTTTTGGGAGGGTCGATTACGGAGGGGAAGGGGTGGCGGGAGATGGTTTGCGGATGGTTGCAGAAGCGGTTTCCGCAGACGAAGTTTGACTTTGTGAATGCGGGGATCTCGTCGACGGGGTCGACGCCGGGGGCGTTCCGGATGCGGCGGGATGTGTTTGGGCGGGGGCCGGTGGACCTGTTGTTTCAAGAGGCCGCGGTGAACGATGCGACCAATGGATATGGGGCGCGGGAGCAGGTGCGCGGGGTGGAGGGGATTGTGCGGCAGGCGCGGGTTTTGAATCCTTCGATTGATGTGGTGCTGCTGCATTTTGTGGATCCGGAGAAGGTGGCGTCGTATCGGGCGGGGGTGACGCCGGAGGTGATTGGGTCGCATGAGCGGGTGGCGGGGCGGTATGGGGTGGCGTCGTTGGATCTGGCGCGGGAGGTGACGGACCGGATGGACGCGGGGGAGTTTAACTGGGAGCGGGACTTTGTGAATCTGCACCCTTCGCCGTTTGGGCAGGGGGTGTATTTTCGATCGATTGTGCGGATGTTGGAGGCGGCGTGGCGGGAGCCATCCGCGGGGAGCCGGGTGCATGCGATGCCGGCGCCGCTGGATGCACACTCGTATTTTCGGGGACGGTTGGTGGAGCCGTCGGCGGCTGCGGGTTGGCGGGTGGAGCCTTCGTGGCGGCCGGCCGATAAGGCGGCCACGCGGCCTCGGTTTGTGGATGTGCCTGTCGCCGTGGGCGACGCGCCGGGGGCGGTGTTGACGCTGCCGTTTGAGGGGACGGGAATTGGGCTCTTTGTGACGGCGGGGCCGGATGCGGGGGTGGTGGAATTCAGCGTGGACGGCGGGGCGTGGCGGCGGCAGGAGCTATCGACCAAGTGGAGCAAGGGGCTGCACATTCCGTGGGCGTATGTGCTGGACGGGGACCTGGCGGAGGGGCGGCACGAGTTGCGGTTGCGGATGGCCAGCGGCGTGGCGCGGATTGTCCATTTTTTGGTGAACTGAGATATGCATCGACGAACGGATGATTTGCCGAAGGCGCTGAAGCGGGAGATCCGGGACCTGGGTGGCGTGCTGCATGAGCGGCTGTTGGCGGCGGAATTGGCGAAGCTGGACGCGGAGTTTGCCCGGTGGCGGGCAGGGGAGTTGGATGCGATTGATCTATCGACTTTGATCCACAGGTTTCACGAGGGCCCACCGCGGAAGTTATGGATTCAGTTCAACACGAATGACGTGGGGGATTTGGGGTGGTACTTATCGAAGGCGCTGGCGGACGGGACGATGCGGGTGGACGAGTTCAGTGTGGAGGCGCTGGATTTTCTGGGCCGCAAATAGCAAAAGGGCCACCCTTGCGGGTGGCCCTTTTGGTTGGTTGCAGGCTTCTGGTTAGAAGCTGTAGCGCAGGCTCATCTGCAGGTTGCGTTCGCTGCTCTTGCCGGTGACAAGGCCGAAGGTGGCGGAGGTGGGATTGGTATCCGCACCGCCCCAATTCGGGCGATTGATCCAGTTGAACGCTTCGAAACGGAACTGCACGTTCTGCTTTTCGGCGAACCGGAAGTTCTTGAAAGCAGCCAGGTTCCAGTTCTGGAGACCGGGGTTGTGCAGGTCGATCGAGTTGCGGTTCTGGTTGGGGAGCGTGCCATTGGCCGGCCGGGTGGCCAGCGTCTGGGTGCCGTTGGCGCCACGGATCGGGTCGAACCAGAAGTTCGTGATCCCGGTGTAGTTACCCGCGGCGTTGACGTTGGCGAACTCGTGCTTCAACGTGGGCTGGCCGCTGATGTTCCAGGGCTTGCCGTTGGTGGAGCCGATGCCGAGGTAGTCGTCACCGTTTGCAATGGTGAACGGCGTACCGGTCTGCCACTGGTTCACACCGGAGAGCTGCCAGCCGCCGACGAGGGCGCGGGCGACCTTGTTCTCGGTCTTGTTGAAGAAGGGCACTTCGTAGACAAAGTTCAACACGGCCACGTGGCGGGTGTCGAATCCGGCCTTGCCCCAGTTCAAGCCCTGGTTGTAGACGTCGATGAAGGCGTCACGCGGACCAGAGTTGTTGTCCATGGTCTTGGACAGGGTGTAGGCGAAGCCGAACAGAAGGCCCTTGGAGAAGCGGCGATTCACTTCCACCTGCAGACCGTTGTAGCGGCTGCGGCCGGAGTGTTCCAACATGTTGATGTTGGCAAAGCCCTTGAAGGGGCGGAGGAAGTTGACGTTGGCGCCGGCGTTTTCGGGACGGAACGTGGTGCCGGTGGGCAGCTGGTTCAAGTCGCGTTCGCGGGCCAGGTAGTTGCTGGCGGTACCGACGTAGCCGACTTCGAGGGTCGAGTTGAAGCCGATTTCACGCTGGTAGCTGAGGTTCCAGTTGTAGGCGCGCGGAACCTTGTAGACCGGGTCGATGGTCATGAAGAACTGCGGGAAGGCGACGCGGGCGGCGCCACCGGGCAGATCGGCGGAACCGTTAGTCACCGAGGCCATGGGCTGGAAGGGCGGGTTGCCGCCGAGGAAGACGGAGTCATACACGCCGGGGCGGGACATGAAACCGCCGAAGCCGGCGCGGATGACCTGCTTGTCAGCAAACGAGTAGGCCAGGCCGACGCGCGGCATCACGTTGAACTGATTGGGCGACGGATAGGAGCTGCCGCCGCTGAGCAGGTTGTTGTAGAGACCGCTGTCGATGGCGGGGACGCGACCCTTGCCGGCGGCGGGGAATTCGCTGCCCGGGATGACGACGCCGTTGAAGCGGTTGCCGGAGAGGATGTTACCGGTGGCCCGGTCAACCACGGCTGCGCTGGAGGCGTTGTACTTGGCGGGGTCAAAGATGGCCATGTTGCCCCAGAGGGACTTGTAGTAGCCGTTCATCCAGGTGCCGCGGAAGCCGAGTTCCAGCTTCAGCTTCTGCGTGACGCGCCAGGAGTCCTGTCCGAAGAATTCGAACATGTGGCTGCGGTACGGGGTGTAGCTGCGCGGGCCGATTTCGGCGTAGGTGGAGAAGAGGCCCATGGCCGCGTTGCCGAGGCCGATGCCGGTGCCGGGGGCGCCACCAGGACGGAGGTCGTTGAATTCAAAACGGCCGTTCTGGTTGTTGGTGCCGCCGGGGACGCCGGAGACGTTGATCTGGTCGAAGTCGTTCTGACCGGACCGTTCCCACAGAGCGCCGAACTTAAACGTGTGGTTGTTGGCAACCTTCGTGAAGTTGTTCGACATCTGGTAGATGGGGCCGGCGGAGCTGGACGGATACGGACCGCCGTCGATCTGCCCGACGTTCGGGATAACAATGGTCGGAACCTTGTCCTGGATTTCCTTGGGCTCGCTGAAGATATAGGGATAATTGATGCCCGAGCGGGAGCGCAGGTAGCGCTGGCCGGTCTGGTCAATGGCGATCTTTACAACGTCCACGGAGGCCGCGAACAGGAATTCGTTGATCATCGTGGGGCTCATGGCCCAGGTGTGGCCGATCGAACCGGTGCGGTTCGGACGGTCAAACGCGGTGGTGGCATAATCGAAGCCGCCGCGGAAGGCGTCCTTGCTGTTGATGGCCATATTGGAGCCACGGAACTTGATGACCTGGTTCTGAGTCGGGTTGAAATCGATGCTGTAAGTGTCCTTGCGCTGATTCTGCGGATTGGGACGGACCTGGAAGAAGTTCGCGTTGCCCTGGTAGATGCCGTTGGCGAGCGGGAACGTCCGCAGGAACGCCATGCCGTTGGGGCTCTGGCGGTTCACGGGGATGATGTTGCCGGGGAACGGATTACCGGTCAGCGGGTCGTTGATCGTGCGCACGCCGCCGTAGTAAATGTTGGCGGGGTTCAGCAGTTCGCTGAAGTCACCGTTGCGCATGGCGGCCGAGGGGACGCGCTGGAACGAAGTGTCTTCGCGACGGAACTTCACCCACTCCTGAGCGAACAGGAAGAACAGCTTTTCGCGGTTCTTGTTGAACAGGCCGGGAATCGTGACCGGGCCGGAGACGTTGTAGCCGAACTGGTTGTAACGGAAGGGCGCGGTGAAGTTCGTCGCGGCGCTGCGGTTACGCGCCCAGCTATTGGCGTCGAGCGCGCTGTTACGGAAGTATTCGTAAGCGCTGCCGTGGAAATCCTTGGAGCCCGAGCGGGTCACCATACGGATCTGGCCGGCGCCCGAACGGCCGTATTCGGCCGAGTAGTTGGCGGTCAGAACCTGGACTTCCTGCACGGTGTCGAGATCGGCGGAGCCGACCGAGGTACCGTTGGCGCGGGTACGGATACCGACGGCGCCGTCAAAGGTGATCAGCGAATCCTGCGAACGGCCGCCGTTGATGGAGAAGCCACCCGACGAAAGGCCGAAGCTGAAGCCGGACAACGCACCGCCGCGCACGCCCGGCTTGAGGAGGGCGAGGAAGAGGGGGTTGCGGCCGTTCAGCGTCAGGTTCTGAATCTGCTTCTGTTCGACGGTCTTGCCGACAGCGGCGGATTCGGTGTTGAGCTGTGCCACGCTGGCTTCGACGTTGACAACTTCGGTAACCTGGCCCACCGCCAGTTCGAGGTTGACGGCCAAAGGCAGGCCGGCGTCGAGCTTGTTACGAGTGCGAGATGACTTCTTAAAGCCGGCGGCTTCCACGGTGACCGTGTAGTAGCCGGGGGCAATGTTGGTGACGGTATAAAAGCCAGAGTCGTTAGACGTCGTCTGGCGTTCGAATGAGGTGTCTTCGTTGCGAAGGGTAATCTTCGCGTTACCCACCACTCCGCCGCTGGGATCCTTAACAACGCCAGAGATGCTGGAGTTGTCCGACTGTCCCAACAGGCCGAGGGCGCAGAGGAGCATCAAGGCTCCGAACTTACGCACTTGGTTCATGTTCTTTCTTTCTCCTGAAGCCTTAACGGCTTGATACCTTTAATTGTACGAAACCTTTTTGCAGCATGATTGCGTCTAACCAAGAATTCATCCAATGGAAAAATGTCACCGTTTACAGGGACGAACAGCTGGCCCTCGATGACATCAACTTATCGATTAGCACGGGCGAAAACGTTGCTATCGTCGGTCCGAATGGCTCCGGCAAGTCCACGCTGATCAAGACGGTCACGCGCGAGCTGTACACGCGCTGGCCCCCGCCGCGCTGCGAAATGCGCATCCTGGGACAGCAAATTTGGAACGTCTGGGAGCTGCGATCGTGGATGGGCATCGTCACCAACGACCTGGTGCAGCTCTGCACGCAGCCCTATTCGGTGTTCGAAACCATTCTCTCCGGCTTTCATTCAAGCGTCGGCATCTGGCCGTACCACCCGGTGACACCGGAAATGGAGGCACGCGCCGAGGAACTGCTGGACTATCTGGAGATCCGCCACCTCCGCGAGCGGCTGATGACGGAGTTGTCATCCGGCGAGGCGCGGCGAGCGGTGATTGCGCGGGCGTTGGCGCATTCGCCGAAGGCGCTGTTGCTCGACGAACCGACCAACAGCCTGGACATTCGCGCGATGGCCGAACTGCGCGACGCCATGCGGAAACTGGCGCAGACCGGCGTGGCCGTGATTCTGGTGACTCACCATTTACCCGACATCATTCCGGAGATCGATCGCGTGATCTGCATGCGCGGTGGGAAGGTTTTTCAGGACGGTCCGAAGCGCGAAATGCTGACGGCGGAGCGGCTGAGCGAGCTGTTCGGCATGCCGATCACCGTGGAGGAGCGCGATGGTTTCTACCACATGTGGTAGTGAGGAACTGGATGCGCTGCTGGCGGAGGCGGCGCTGCCCGGGCGCGCCGTCGTCAGCGGGAACAGCCTGTTCCTTCATCGCCATGGCCGCTGGTATGTCTTCATGGACCACGATCAGTCGGGGACGTGGCGCCATCTGATTTGCGCGCCGGAAGACGAGATGCGGCGGCGCGTTCGGCGCGGGACGCCGCGGGCGGCGGCGGTACCGGCGGGGTTGGAACAGCGCGTTCTGGCGACCGCCGGGGAGTATCTGGCGTTGCATCGCACGGGCGCTGTGCAGTTGTTCGCGGGAGCCACGTCGGACCAGATTCATTCGCCGGAGAGCGAAGACGCGTTTCTGCGAATGTGCGCGTACCTGATCGAAAAAGGCACCGGGCAGTACTGGCTGCGCTTCGTGCGGTAAACTCAGGGAGTAACGTTCGGGCCCTTAGCTCAATGGTTAGAGCAGCGGACTCATTCCCCTAAAGAGTGCACTGGGACGGGAAACTGCCCATGTGAATTGTGTCAAAGTCGGTGAACGCTGAACAGGTCATGCTGAAGCCAACGCCGAGCCAAGCCCCGCAAGGGGAAGGTGTAGAGACTTGACGGCACACAGCTACAGCGGCAACGCCAGGCTGAAGGCAAAGTCCAGAGAGTGTGGAAACACACACCAATCGGAATCCGTTGGTTGTAGGTTCAAGTCCTACAGGGCCCACCAAAAAATCTTTCGCGGGACGTGAGAACTTCCGGCTCCGGTTTGCGCAATGGAGATGTGAGCGGTGCTGCGGCTCGCTTTTCGGAGGAAGTTTTCAACAGGACGGCGGCACTGGCCGATGCGCCAACAGCCGCCGCCAAATTTCCCCACATATCCAAAACCCGATGTGCTTCGGCTAGCATCAGGGTAGGTGTATGCCAGCCAGGTGGATGAAACAATGGATGCTCGCGGCCGGTGTGTATAACATCGTCTGGGGCCTGGTGTTCGGCGTGTTTCCGAATGCGCTGTTTGATTGGGCGGGGATGGCGCGGCCGAACTACCCGGAGTTGTGGCAGTGCATTGCGATGATTGTGGGCGTGTATGGCGTGGGCTATGCGGCGGCTTCGGTGAATCCGTATCGTCACTGGCCGGTGATTCTGGTGGGGTTTCTGGGGAAGGTGTTTGGGCCGATTGGGTTTTTGCAGGCCGCGTTGACGGGCCGGATGCCGTGGAAGTTTGGCACGGTCAATATCTTCAATGACCTGATCTGGCTGGTGCCGTTTTTCCTGATTCTTCGCGGCGCGTGGCGGGCGTACCTGGCCGATCCGGGGGCGACGTCGGCCGAGGTGCGGGATCAGGATGGGGAGTCAGTGGATTCGCTTTCCGCAGATCAGCCGGTTTTATTGGTGTTTTTGCGGCATTTCGGGTGTACGTTTTGCCGGGAGGCGCTGGCGGATTTGCGGGTGCAGCGGTCGCGGTTGGAGGCTGCCGGGGTGCGGATCGCGTTGGTGCATATGAGTCCGGATGCGGACGCGGCGGAGTTTTTCGCGCGGTATGGGCTTGATGATGTTTCGCGGTTTTCTGATCCTGGGCGCGGGCTCTATCGGCGCTTTGCGTTGCGCCGGGGGGATTGGGGGCAGTTGTTTGGTTTGGCGGTTTGGTTCCGCGGCGCACGGGCGATTTTTGCCGATGGGCATGGGCTGGGCGCGCTGGCCGGCGATGGGTTTCAGATGCCGGGCGCGTTCCTGGTGTTGAACGGGAAGATCGTCCGGGAGTACCGGCACGAGACGGCGGCGTCGCGGCCGGACTACTGCAAATTGGCGGCGGTGTAGAGCTCGTCGAGGGTCCAGTCGGGAATGGCACCGCGGCGCGCGGCGACGAGCGAGCCGAGGGCGTTGGCGAAGCGCGCCGTCTGGTCGAGCGGCCACTGTTGCGTGAGGCCATGGAGGAGCGCGGCGGAGAAGGAGTCGCCTGCGCCCACGGTATCGATGGCCGATATAGCGGGCGGCCTTTCCCACACCGTATCGCCGTGGGCGTGGAGGCGGCAGCCGTCGGCGCCGAGCGTGACGCAGAGCGCGGTGAGCGGGTAGCGGCGGAGGAGGGCCTCGGCGGGGTCGCCGTCGAGGGAGAGTTCGCGTGTCATCCATTCCAGTTCGGCGTCGTTGCATTTGACGACCGTGGCGGCGCGCAGGAGTTCGTCGACGGTGGCGGGATCCTCGAAGCCGGGGCGGAGATTGACGTCGTAGAAGAGCGGAATTCCGGGGAGCGCTAGGCGGGTGGCGCGGGCCATCGGGCAGGTCTGTTGCAGGGTGCCGCAGGCGAGCCAGGCGGGGCGGAGGGCTTGGATGGCGGCGGCTTGGCAGGCGGAGAGAGCCGGTTCTTCCCAGGCGGACGGGCGGCGGAGGTGGTAGGTGGGTTGGCCATTTTCCGAGAGGGTGACGTCGACGATTCCGGTGGGCCAGGAGGGGTGGCGGCGGGTGTAGGTCATATCGACGCCGAGCGCGGCGGCGCGGTGGAGGGCTTCGTCGCCGGGCTCATCCTGGCCGACGGCGCTGATGAAATAGGAGGAGAAGCCGAGGCGCGCGGCGTGCGCGGCGAGGTTGAAGGGGGCGCCGCCAAGGAGGCGGCGGTCCGGGTATTGATCCCAGAGAATTTCGCCAATTGAGAAAATGACAGGAGCCGAAGCGGGCATCGCTACTACTGTAGCTTTCCGCTTCGGCTCCTGGTGTTCTGCGGCTATTTTTTGCCTGATCCGCTGTTGCCAGAACCTGAACCAGAGCCGCCCGACCCCGAACCACTGTTGCCCGACCCCGAACCACTGTTGCCCGACCCCGAACCACTGTTGCCCGACCCCGAACCACTGTTGCCCGACCCCGAACCACTGTTGCCCGACCCCGAACCACTGTTGCCCGACCCCGACCCACTGTTCCC
>JBIKOG010000340.1:0-6676 GCA_044358225.1 Bryobacteraceae bacterium
CGCCCGGGGTTTGGCTGCGGCGGGTATCGCTGGATTTGACGGGGTTGCCGCCGACGCCGGCGGAGCAGGATTTGTTTGTCGCGGCTGTGAAGGCCAAGGGGGAGGAGGCTTATCGGGGGGCGGTTCGGAAGCTGTTGGCTTCGCCTCGGTACGGGGAGCGGATGGCGATGGATTGGCTGGACGTTTCGCGCTACGCCGATACGCATGGGTTTAACAACGACTCGTCGCGGTCCATGTGGCGGTGGCGGGATTGGGTGATCCGGGCGTTCAACGAGAACATGCCTTACGACCGGTTCATTACGGAGCAGTTGGCGGGCGATTTGTTGCCGAAGCCGACGCTGGAGCAGCGGATTGCGACCGGGTTCGGGCGGAACCATGTGATCAATTCCGAGGGCGGGATTATTGAAGAAGAGTACCGGGTGGAATATGTGGCCGACCGGGTGCGGACGTTGGGGATGGCTTGGCTTGGCTTGACGATGGAGTGCGCCAAGTGCCACGACCACAAGTACGATCCGATTTCGCAGAAAGACCACTACAAGCTGTTTGCGTTCTTCAACAACGTGCCGGAGTTGGGCGAGGACGGGCGCGTGGCCAATGCGGTGCCGATGATGCAGGCGCCGACGCCGGAGGAGATTTCCAAGCTGGCGGCGTTGGACAAGCGGATTGCGAAGATGAAGCGGCGGACGCGGCCGGTGGAGAAAGTTGCGGTGCCGGAGGGGATGGCGCTGGCGACGGATAAGACCGTCATGATTGCCAAGCACGATCCGGTGACCTTTGCGTTTCGGGTGAAGGGCGGGGCGGACCGGGAGTTGGTGAGCTCGATTGATTATTCGCGGAATATGGCGGCGACGACGTATGGGCGGGGTGTGGATTTGCGGTTGGCGGGGGGCGAGATTGAGTTCCGGTTTGCGGACCGGTTGATGGCGTATTCGATCCGTGTTGTTTCGGAGGGGGCCGGGTTGACGGAGGGGCGCGAGCGGCATGTGACGTTGTTGTATGAGGGCGCGAAGAACGCGCCGGATGCGATGCGGGCGATGGCGGCTTGGGTGCGAGTTTTCGTGGATGGGCGGGAGGTGGCGACGCGGATTGTGAACGATGGGTTGGCGATGCCGGATGTGAAATCGGACAAGCCGGCGGCGTTTAAGTTTCGGGTGGGGGATGTTGGCGGGGCTACCGCATGGAACCGGGCGTTGACGCCGGCGGAGATTCGAGTGGTGGCGGGTTTGGACAGTGTTGATGTTTCGTATGAGGCGCTACGCGAGGAGCGGATGGCGGTGGCGCGGAACGTTTCGACCGTGATGGTGATGGAGGAGTTGAAGGGCAAGCCTCGGGAGACGCATGTGCTGTTGCGGGGGGCTTATAATTCGCCGGGGGATTTGGTTGAGCCGGGGGTGCCGGAGGCCATTTTGGGCGCGTGGCCGGCGGGGGCGCCTCGGAACCGGTTGGGGTTGGCCCAGTGGTTGACCAAGCCTGATCATCCGTTGACGGCGCGGGTGGTGGTGAACCGGTTTTGGCAGCAGTTCTTTGGGTTGGGGTTAGTCAAGACCAGTGAGAATTTTGGGTTGCAGGGGGAGTTTCCGAGCCACCCAGAGTTGCTGGATTGGATGGCGCGGGAGTTTGTGGATTCGGGTTGGAATGTGAAGGGGTTGGTCGAGAAGATTGTTCTTTCCGAGACGTATCGGCGGGATTCGGCGGGGAGCTATGCGAAGGATCCGGAGAACCGGTTGCTGGCCCGGGGGCCCCGGTTCCGGCTGCCGGCCGAGGCGCTGCGGGACCAGGCGTTGCAGTTTGCCGGGTTGTTGAAGAACCAGGTGGGCGGGCCTTCGGTGTTCCCGTATCAGACGAAGGATTTGTATAAGGGCATTGTGGTGGCGGCGGATTATCCGGGGACGAAGTGGGTGGAATCGAAGGGCGATGGGCTGTACCGGCGGAGCCTGTACACCTTCTGGAAACGGACGGTGCCGCATCCGACGTTTACGGTGTTTGATGCGCCGGATAGGGAGTTCTGCATTGTGAAGCGGTCGACGACGAATACGCCGTTGCAGGCGTTGACGCTTCTGAATGATCCGATTTATGTGGAGGCGGCGCGGAAGTTGGCGGAGCGGGCTTGGCGGGAGGGCGGGTCGACGCCGGCTTCGCGGGTGGCTTGGGCGTTCCGGTTGACGACGGGGCGGGGGGCGGATGATTTGGAAGTGAAGACGTTGCTGGCGACTTATGAGCGGATGGTGGGCGTTTATAAGGCCGATGCCGATGCGGCGCGGGCGTTGTTGGGCGTGGGGGCGTCGCCCGTGGATGCTTCGATTCCGGCGGCGGAGTTGGGGGCTTATACGGCTGTGACGAACTTGATTTTGAACTTGGACGAGGTCATTACGAAATGACGATTTCACGACGGGATCTATTGGCGAAGACCGGGTTTGGGTTGGGGACGGCGGCGCTGGGGACGCTGCTGGGGGCGCCGAAGGCGTTTCCGAATTTTGCTCCGAAGGCCAAGCGGGTCATCTTTTTGTTCCAGGCGGGTGGGCCTTCGCACTTGGATTTGTTGGACTACAAGCCATACATGAAGGGCCGGTTCGACGAGGATATTCCGCCGTCGATCTTCGGCACGCAGCGGATTACGGGGATGGTGGCGCACCAGGACCGGTTCCCGGTGATGCCGACGATGTATGGGTTTCAGCAGTACGGCAAGTCCGGGCAGTGGGTGAGCGATTTGTTGCCGGAGACGGGTAAGATTGCTGACGATATTTGCGTGCTGCGGGGGTTGCACACGGAGGCGATTAATCACGATCCGGCGATCACGTTCATACAGACCGGCAGCCAGCTGCCGGGGCGGCCTTCGATGGGGGCGTGGGTGGATTACGGGCTGGGCAGTGAGAACGAGAACCTGCCGGCGTTTGTGGTTTTGAATTCGACGCCGAGCAACGGGATGGCCGACCAGGGGTTGCTGGCGCGGCTGTGGGGGGCGGGCTTTTTGCCGTCGCGGTATCAGGGCGTGCAGTTCCGGGGCGGCGGGGATGCGGTGTTGCATCTTTCGAATCCTCCGGGGATTTCCAGGGAGCAGCGGCGGGGGCAGCTGGATGGGTTGGCGGCGTTGAACAAACGGCTGCAGGAGCGGGTGGGCGATCCGGAGATTGAGACGCGGATTGCGCAGTATGAGATGGCGTATCGTATGCAGACTTCGGTGCCGGAGCTGGTGGATGCGTCCAAGGAGCCGGAGAGTGTGTTGAAGCTGTACGGTGATGACGCGCGGAAGCCGGGGACGTTTGCGGCGAATTGTTTGTTGGCGCGGAGATTGGCCGAGCGGAACGTGCGGTTTATTCAGCTGTACCACCGCGGGTGGGACCACCACGGCGGGTTGACGGAGAAGCTGCCGGTGTTGGCGCGGGATATTGACCGGGCGTCGGCGGCGCTGGTTACCGATTTGAAGCAGCGGGGGATGCTGGACGACACCTTGGTGATTTGGGGTGGGGAGTTCGGGCGGACGCCGTATGCGCAGGGGCCGTCGAAGGTGAATTCGTATGGCCGGGATCATCACGGGCGGGTGTTTTCGATGTGGATGGCGGGGGGCGGGGTGAAGCGCGGGTTTAGCTATGGGGCTTCGGATGAGTACGGTTTCAACGTCGCCGAGGGGGGCGTGCATGTGCACGACTTGCAGGCGACGATTTTGCATTTATTGGGGATTGATCACCAGCGATTGACGTTCCCGTTCCAGGGGCGGAACTTCCGGTTGACGGATGTGCATGGGCGGGTGGTGAAGGAGATTCTGGCGTGAGTTTCGCGCGGCGGATCGGGGTGCTGTTTGCCTTGGCCGCCGCGCTGTACGGCGAGCGGCCGCATTGGGACCGGGTGCAGCATTTTGTTTTTGTATTGCTGCCGCGGGCGAGCTTTGACCAGTATTTTGGGGCGTATCCGGATTCGGAGGGACGGCCGGGCGGGTTGGGGCCGCGAGAGATTCCGAACCTGTGGGCGTACGCCGATTTGTACACATTGCAGGACCACTTTTTTGCTTCGGCGGGGGCGGCGGATTTGTTGCGCGGGCCGATGGCGCGGGTGGGCGGGCGCGAGTATACGGGGGATTTGCAGAGCTTTTTGGACGATTGCCGGCGGGAGACATTGCCGCCGGTGAGTTTGTTGGCTCCCGATTCGCTGGGCGGCGAGACGGAGATGGGGTATGTGACAAATGTTGTGAACGCGGTGGCGGGGAGCCGGTTGTGGAGAAGAGCCGCGGTGTTTGTGGCTTGGGCGGAGCCGGGGGATTTTGGGGATCATGTGCGGCCGCCGGGCGGGATGGGCGGGCGAGTGCCATCGCTGGTGATTAGTCCGTGGGCGCGGCTGGCTTACAACGAT
This sequence comes from Bryobacteraceae bacterium, assembly GCA_044358225.1. Classification (GTDB taxonomy): domain Bacteria; phylum Acidobacteriota; class Terriglobia; order Bryobacterales; family Bryobacteraceae. The sequence goes on from JBIKOG010000340.1 coordinate 4,345, forward strand.
CATCGGGTGTATACGCACCAGAGCTGGGCGCGGAATGTGGAGGAGCGGTTTGGGTTGGCGCATGATTCCGATGGGGTGGCGGATTTGTATGATGCGTTTGACTTTGCGCAGCAGCCGCGGGAGCCGGTTTTGTTGGATATCACGGGGGCTAAGGGGTATCCGGTGGAGGGGCAGGGGCAGGTGTTTCCGGCGAGCGGATGGCTGGACAGCGTGCACAGGGCGCATGGGACGTGGACGGTGGCGGCGGGTTCGATGGTGATTGGGTATGGGGCTGGGTTTGCGGGGGCGGCGGAGGTGGTGGTGACAGATTCGGCGGGGGTGGGGCGGCGGGCGGCGGTGCAGTATGTGGGGACTTCGCAGGTGAATTATGTCGTACCTGACGGTACGGCGGCGGGGTTGGCGCAGGTGCGGATTACGACAGCCGGGCAGCGGTATGACGGGTTTCTGATTGTGGAGCGGGTGTCGCCGGGGTTGTTTACGGCGACGCAGATGGGGCAGGGTCCAGCAGATGGAGAGGCGGAGGGGGAATCGACGTTTGGTTGTGAGGAGACGCGGTGTTGGGCGGTGGCGGTAAAGGGGCGACGGGTGTCGTTGCGGGGGACAGGGATACGTGGGGCTGCGGTGGTTAGGGCTTGGGTGGACGGGGTGGAGGCGCGGGTGGTGGGGTTTGGCGCGGACGCGGAGGTGGAGGGATTGGACAGGGTGGAGGTGGAGTTGGCGGAGGGGATGGCAGGGTTGGTACTGGTGATGGTGGAGGCCGATGGGGTGTTTTCGAATTCGGCGCAGCTTCTGTTGGGGGGCGGGCTGTGATAGGTTCGTGATGATATGAATCGACGCTTATTTTTGATGCAGGCGGCGGCTACGGCCGCGGCGCTTTCGGCCAAGGGCAAGAAGATTCCGGTGGGACTGGAGTTGTATTCGGTCCGGGCGGAGTTGATGAAAGACGACGTGGGCACGCTGAAGGCCGTGGCCAAGATGGGCTACGAGGGCGTGGAGTTTTATTCTCCCTATACGAATTGGGATGTGGCTAAGGCGAAGGACATTCGGAAGCTGCTGGACGATTTGGGGATGAAGTGTTTGTCGACGCATAACAGCGGGACGACGTTTGCGCCGGCGGCGATTGACAAGGCCATTGAGCTGAATACGATTCTGGGTTCCAAGCTGATCATTATGGCGAGCGCGGGGCGCGTGGAGGGGTTGGCCGGGTGGAAGGGTGTGGCGGAGAAGCTGAACGCGGGGGCGGAGAAGATGAAATCCGCTGGATTGCGGGCTGGGTTCCACAATCACAAGTCGGAGTTTATGCCGATTGAGGGGACGCGGCCGATGGAAGTTTTGGCCAAAGAGACGGGCAAGAACGTCGTGCTGCAGCTGGACGTGGGGACTTGTGTGGAGGCCGGTGTGGACCCGATTGAATGGATCAAGAAGAACCCAGGGCGGTTTGCTTCGATCCATTGCAAGGACTGGTCGAAGGATTCTTCGGTTGGGTTTAAGGCGTTGTTGGGCGAGGGCGATTCGCCCTGGAAGAAGATCTTTGCGGCGGCGGAGAAATCGGGCGGGGTGGAGTCGTATCTGGTGGAGCAGGAGGGGAGCCGGTTTACGGCGTTTGAGACGGCGGAGAAGTGTTTGGCCGCGTTCCGGAAGATCCACGGGTAGTCTGGTTTAGAAAACGCAGGGCCGCTTTGGGGACTCCTTGGTGGAGTTTGCCGGGCGGCCCTTTTTGTTGGAGGTCGTGATCTATGGGGAGGGTTTGGAGGCGGGACTGGGGAATGTGTTTTTGGAGGAGCTGGGATTGACGGAGGCTGGTGACTTCGTCGTGGATTCCGTGGAGGATGAGGACGGGGATTTCAGGGGCGGATTGCCAGGTCTGGCTGGGGATGATTTTGGCGAATTGGGCGATTAGGGCCGGGGGGGAATCGAAGCGGACGCGGCGGCGGCAGTCGGGGTGGGCGGCTTCGATTTCGTCGGGAGACTTTTGGTCGGTTAGTAGGGCTTCGAGGCATTTGCGGTTGAGGGCTTGGTCGGCAGGGTGGGAGATTTGGCGGCGTTCGAGGAGGTAATCGAAGAATGGGGTTCCCATGCCGCCGGCGAGGATGGCGGCTTTGATATGGGGGGATTGGGCGAGGAGGAGGGGGAGGATTGTCGCGCCGGCGCTGTGGCCGAAGAGGACTGTTGGGACGGGGCGGAGGGTGGCAAGGGCGTCGGAGTAGGCGCGGAGCTCCTGGGTGAGGTCGGCGGCGGGGCTGTAGCAGGGGGGGCCTTCGGAGTCGCCGACGCCGGTTTTTTCGATGCGGAGGGTGGCGTAGCCGGAGCGGGAGAGGGCGTGGAGGAGGGG
>JBIKOG010000341.1:0-6600 GCA_044358225.1 Bryobacteraceae bacterium
GCTCGGAACGCGGGCTCGGCGTGAGGTTCGGATGTCGACGGCTGGCGCGGTGTGGTTCGGGCCATCGGCTTGACGCAGTGTTGGCGGACGGTGCGGACTTCGGGTTCGGCACAGAACGCGGGCTCGGCGTGAGGTTCGGATGCGGACGGCTGGCGCGGCGTGGTTTGAGCGATCGACCCGGCCGGATGTTTGCGGACGGTGCGGACTTTGGATGCGGCTCGGGGTGTGGGCTGGGCGCGGAGCTTGCTGCCGGTGTGGATATCGCCCGCAACGCGAACTCCCGGTGCGCCTCGGGGCGTGGGCTCGGTGCGAAGATGGCGTGCGGATGCGTGCCGCGGCCGGGCGCTGACTTCGGGCGTGAGCTGCGCGGACGTGGCGCCGGGCCGGACGCGACATTCGAAGTTCCCGTTGGCGGGACGTGGGAGGCGCATGCGACCTCGCGCCGCTAGGATCCACACCTGCTCGCTCGACTTTGAGGACGCCGCTCGGGCGGATGGCTTCACGGCGGTCGCCGGCGTCGACGAGGCTGGACGCGGCTGTCTGCTGGGCCCGGTCTTCGCTGCCGCCGTTATCCTCGATTGGGATCGTCCCATTGAAGGGCTCGATGACTCGAAGAAGCTCGATGAGCCGACTCGTGAGGCCCTCGCGGTTCTCATCCGCGAGCGGGCGCGGGCCTTTGCCGTTGCTACCGCGAGCGTCGTCGAGATCGACCGGATCAATATCCTGCAGGCCTCGCGGTTGGCGATGCGCCGAGCAGTCGAGGCGCTTGGCGTTCCGGCGGACTATCTGCTGGTCGATGCCACCACCGTCGCGCTGCCCGTTCAGCAACGGAACCTCATCCATGGCGATGCGCTGAGCCAGTCCATCGCCGCCGCCTCCATTCTGGCCAAGACCTCCCGCGATGCGCTGCTGCGCGAGTTGGATCTGGTCTATCCGGGCTATGGGTTGGCGAGCAATAAAGGCTACGGGGCGCCGGAGCATCTGGCTGGATTGGACCGGTTGGGTGTGACGCCGGAACACCGGATGACGTACGCGCCGGTTCGGGAACGGGCGCAGCGGACGCTGTTCGCGGAGGCAGGATTTTGACCACCCCTCCCCTGCCTCCTCCCGAGTTGGAACTGGTCGAGCCGCCTCCGACCCCGCCGCGCAAGCGGTCGTGGATCAGCATGTTCTCCGGCCTGGCCTGGATCATCCTCTGCTTCGAGCTGGGCGCGTTCCTGATCGTCTATCCCTGGATGGACGGCTGGGATCACAACATGTTCGCCAACTGGCGCGAGGGGTGGAACGCGGTCTGGCTGAGCCCGTGGTTCCGCGGAGCGATCAGCGGGATTGGAACCGTCAACCTGATCATCGCGCTGGTGGAACTGTTCCGCTACCTGCGTTATTGGCTGTTTGAGTAGAATCAGAAGGAGGTACGTGTCCAGTCCATCCATACAAGGCGACGCCGCTGAGCCGATTGTTCCCGCCGGACCGCCCAATGATCCGGAGCATGATCCGGTGTGCGAACCGCCGTACGATCCGCCGCGCAATACGATCGCGGAGTGGACAGTCACGATTCTGCTTCTCCTGTTCGGCACGACCACGCTGGTGCAGGCGTTCGTGATTCCGACGGGGTCGATGGAAGACTCGCTCATGATTGGCGACCACCTGCTGGTGGATAAGCTGGCGTACTCACCGCCGGGGCCGATCAGCAAGTACATCCTGCCCTACAGCGACGCCAAGCGGGGCGATATCATCGTCTTCCGCTGGCCCACCGATATCAAGTTCACCTTCGTCAAACGGGTGATCGGGATGCCTGGCGACCGGATCCGCATTGAGAACAAGACGGTCTACCGGAACGGCAAGCCGCTGGATGAACCGTACAAGTACCACAAGAGCGATTTCTTCGACTCCTACCGCGACACCTTCCCGTCCGAGCCCAACACGTCGATCGACGAAGGGGCGCGGAGCATGCTGCAGAAGCATGTGGTGAACGGGGAGATCGTGGTGCCCGATAACTGCTTCTTCGCGCTGGGTGATAACCGCGACCATTCGCTGGACTCCCGCTACTGGGGCTTCGTGCCGCGGGAGAACATCATCGGCAAACCGCTGATTATTTACTGGTCCTACGACGCGCCGACGCACCGGCTGCAATCGTCGACCCCATCGGTGGAACATGTCACCGATCTGTTCCGCAACTTTTTTACGAAGACGCGCTGGCGCCGTACGTTTAATTTAATACAGGGATATTCCTCTAAAGACTGATGTTCTTCAAAAAGAAATCTTCCGCTCCGGTTCAAGAACGGCAATGGATCGCCGATTGGGCCTTTAACATTGTCCTGCTGGTTTGGTTTACCTCGACGGTGGCGCAGCCGTTTGTGGTGCCGACGGCGTCGATGGAATCGACCATCATGACCGGGGACCATTTGATTGTGGATAAGATCCCGTACTCGCCGCCCGGGGCGATCACCAAGTATTTTCTGCCGTATCAGGACGTCCGCCGCGGCGACGTGGTGGTGTTCCGTTATCCGCTGAACATTAACATGCCGTACGTGAAGCGGGTGATTGGGATTCCTGGCGACAAGATCAAATTCGTGGATAAGAAGCTGATCCTGAACGGCAAGCCGACCGAGGAGCCGTACGCGCAGTTTGTGGGGCCGAACCTGGATCCGTACGCGGCGAACTTCCCGACTGTGTCTCCTTCGTACGTGTATCCGCGCGGGGCGGAGATGCTGCGGGATAATGTGAAGGATGGCGTGCTGACGGTGCCGAACGGGTTTTACCTTTGCATGGGCGATAACCGGGAGAACTCGGATGACTCGCGCTACTGGGGCCTGGTGCCGCGGGAGAACATCATGGGTAAGCCGTTGATCATCTGGTGGTCCTTTGAGGCTTCGACGGAGCATCTGGCGAGTTACTCAGTCGATCAGGTGGTGAATCTGGTGACTAACTTCTTTCAGAAGACACGTTGGAAACGCACGCTGCAATTTATCAAAGCTTATCCTCTCGGTTACTAAGTTACTAACACATGGCTACGTCGGAACATACATACGCCCTGATTCTCGCGGGCGGCCGGGGCACGCGCTTCTGGCCGAAGTCGAGAAAGCGATCCGCTAAACAGGTTCTGTCGTTTGGCGGGGAGCGAACGCTGATTCAGCAGACGGTGGACCGGCTGCGGCCGGTGGTGGCGCCCGAGCGGGTGTGGATCATCACCAACGACTTTCTGCGGGACGAGATTTCCCGGCAGTTGCCCGAGGTGCCCAAGGCGCAGATCATCGCCGAACCGGCGCAGCGGAACACGGCGCCGGCGATTGCGCTGGTGGCTCAAATTCTGGAGCAGCGCGACCCGGACGCGGTGATGGGCGTGTTCCCGGCCGATCACATTATCGAGAAGCCGGCGCGGTATCTGCGGCTGGTGCGACCGGCGTTCGCCGCCGCGCGCAAGGGGCAGATCTGCGTGCTGGGGATTCAGCCCCGGTGGGCGGAGACGGGCTACGGCTACATTGAGTTTCCGTTCGGCGTGACCAGTGGCGGCACGACGCCGTTGAAGGTGCAGCGGTTCCGGGAAAAGCCCAATCTGGAGACGGCCAAGGAGTTTGTCGCCGCTGGAACCTATTACTGGAACGCGGGCATGTTTTTCTGGCGGGCGAGCGTCTTTATGGACGAGTTGCGGCGCCATATGCCGCACACGGCGGAGACGCTGGCGAAGTTGCCGGCGTTTGAATCGCGGACGTTCAAGAAGAAACTGAGCGAGTTATTTCTGGATTGTGAGAACGTTGCGGTGGACGTCGGCATCATAGAGAAGTCCGACAAAGTTTACGGCATCGCCTGTGATGAGTTTGGCTGGAATGACGTGGGCAGTTGGAACGCTGTCTATGAGTTGCTGGTCAAGGGTGTTCATTCGAACGTGCTGCAATCGACCGATGTGTTCACGGAGCTGACCGAAGGGTGCTACGTGGATGTGCCGAAGAAGATGGTGGCGCTGGTGGGTGTGAAAGATCTTGTGGTGGTTGAGACGGAGGATGCGTTGCTGATTGTGGATCGGCACCGCGCGCAGAACGTCTCCGATATTGTCAAAGCGCTGGAACGCGCCAAACGAGAGGAACTTCTATGAAACAGTACGCTTCTTACCCGGAAATGGGTATCGATCCGGCCAAGAATTACACGGTCACGATCACGACGAACAAGGGTGTTATCACGCTGGCGTTGGACGCTAAGTCGGCCCCGAAGACGGTGAATAACTTCGTGTTTCTGGCCAAGGACGGTTTTTACGATGGAATTACGTTCCACCGTGTGATTCCGGACTTCATGGTGCAGACCGGTTGTCCGGAAGGTTCGGGCCGCGGCGGTCCGGGCTATCGCTTCGCCGATGAGTTCGCGGGGAACGCGAACACGCACGAGCGCGGCGTCATCTCCATGGCCAATGCCGGCCCGGGGACGAATGGCAGCCAGTTCTTCATCACCCACGTGCCGTGCCCGTGGCTGAACGGGAAACACACCGTTTTCGGTAAGGTCACTTCGGGGCTCGACGTTGTGGATGCTGTGAAGCAGGGCGACGTGATGCAGTCCGTGGTTGTTACTGAAGCGTAGCTTCTTTGTTGGTGACAGAGGCGGTCCTTTCGGGGGCCGCCTTTTTTATTGCCTACGGGCGGGCGCCGATGGCGAGCAGGAACCCTTTCATGAGGGCGATGGGGCCGGTGTGGTGGAGCTGTTTGGCGCGGGTCAGGTTGGTGAATGACTCGCGGGCGGAGAGCAGCGTCATCCAGGCCATGGGTGGGCCGGAGACCGAGACTTCGGCGGTGAGCAGGTCGCCGTCGCGGATGTCGATGGATGACTCCGTTACCACCACTTGGAACGACAGTTCGCCGATGTGGAAGGCGAGGGAGCCGGCTAGGCCGGGGCGGGGTTGGAAGCGGCGCTTGAGCGAGGTCATGGCCCAGCGCGGGTTGAGGCAATCGCCTGACGCCGGGGCGGTGAGCCATTGGGCTCCGAAGGCGCCGAGGGCGAGGATGGCGGGTTCGAGTTGGCGGCCGAGGGGCGTCAGCTGGTAGGCTTCGCCGCCGGCGGGCGGGGGGAGTTTGACCTTGGCGATGAGGCCTTGGGCGGTCATGGCGCGGAGGCGGGCGGCGAGGAGGTTGGTGGTGATGCCGGGGAGGCCGTCGAGGAGGTCGCGGTAGCGGCGGGGGCCGAGAAGAAGGTCGCGGATGAGGAGGAGCGTCCAGCGTTCGCCGACGAGGTCGAGGGCTTTGGCGACGCCGCAGAATTGATGGTACGATTTCATGCTTGACTATTAGGTGTTATCCGCTTTACTTTTTAATAGTAAATGCTTGTTTCCACACCTATGATGATAACGCCGGGTGCCGGGGCGACGGTTGGATTTTTGGGGGTTGTCGGGTGGGTGTGCGTGGCTGTGGTGTGGGCCGCTTGGGTTGTGGGTGGAGGGCGGTGGGCGGTGAGGGCGGCGGTGGGAGTGGGGTTGGTGCTGGCGGTGTCGGCTGGGTTGGCGGAGGCGGGCGTGGTGCGGCGATTGGCGGAGAGCCGGGCGATCTTGTTGTTTCTGTGGACGTGGTTGGGCGTGGCGGTGGGGGTGGCGTTTTCGCGGGTGGGGACGCGGGTGGTTGGGGCGGTTCCGGTGGCGGCGTTGGTGGGGTTTCAGGCGTTCCGATTGCCGCTGGAGTTGGTGTTGCACCGGTTCTATGATGAGGGGGTGCTTCCCGTGCAGATGACGTATAGCGGGGCGAACTTCGACATTGTCACCGGGGTGTTGGCGGTGGTGTGCGGAGTGTTGGTTTGGCGTGGGGTCGCGGTGCGGATGGTGGTGTGGGTTTTCAATTGTGTGGGGCTGGGGTTGTTGGGGGCGGTGGTGCGGATTGCGGTGTTGTCGGCGCCGACGCCGATGCGGGTTTATATGAACGACCCGCCGGTGCAGCTGATCTTTTTTGCGCCGTATACTTGGATTCTCTCGGTGTGTGTGGCGGGGGCTTTATTGGGGCATTTGCTGGTGTTTCGGTGGTTGTGGCGGGGGCGATGATGTTACTGGTTTTGGCTTTGGCGGTGGGGCAGATGGTGCCGTTTGTGGGGTGTCCTGCCGATGGGCAGGCGGGGCCGGTGGCGGCTCCGAAGGGCGAGCCGGTACGGGTTTCGTTGCCGGCGCGGGTGGCGGCGGAGTTGTCGTATTACAAGGGTGGGCGGGGGACTGGAGTGTTGGCGCCTCGGGGGTGGCATTGTCTTGAGATCTATGGGTCGAGCGGCCAGGGGTTGGTTGTGCGGCCGGGGGCGGTTGGGTTTGGGGCGGATGTGGAGGGGCCGGCGGTGGTGGCGGAGTTGCGGTATGGCGGGACTTCGGGGCGGTTTACTGCCGCGCGGGTGATTGCGCGTGTGTTTCCGGGATTCCGGTGGTTTGTGGATGGGGTGCGGCAAGGGTTTGAAGATTTGGACTTGCCGAGTGGGCCGGTGGCGACCGATGTGTTGAAGCAGCGGGGGGCACGAGTCGTGGAGTACCGGACGCCGGGCGGGATGGAGGGGTTGGGGACGGATGGTTTGTTGAAGAAGGAGGCGTGGCCGATTGACGGGGTGGTGGTGTTGGTGGGGGATACGCCGGATTTGGTGCGGGTGAATGTG
>JBIKOG010000342.1:0-6575 GCA_044358225.1 Bryobacteraceae bacterium
TCAATCCCCAGCTTGCGCCACCTCTCTGCCTTCAGGCTCATCTTGTGTGAGAATCGCCTGTTCCTTCAGGCTCATCTTGCATGAGACAAGACTCCCACTCGCCCCCAACCCCCATGTGCGCTAAAATTCGGGTCATACATGCGCATTGCGGCTGTCCTCTCGTTTTGCTTCTTTTCTGCCGTCTCGGCGCAAACAATCAGCGGCCTAACCCCCGACGAAATCTCCGCCGAAGACCTCCTGCTCGCCCAGTCCGCCTGTAAGCAGCCGCCCCCCGATCCCGAAAAACTCCCCCCGCTTGCCCTCGGCGAATTTCACCTCTGCGCCGGCAATCTCGACCGCGCCGCCGCTGCCTTCAAAGCCGCCGCCTCCCCTGATGCCGATAAACGCCTCCTCGTCGTCCTCTCCGCCCAACGCCGCCGCCCCGAAGCCCTCGCTCTCGCCGAAACGCTCCTCAAAGCTCAACCCAACGACCCCTCTCTCCTCACACACCGCGCCGCCCTCCTGCTCGACACCGCCAAACCCGCCCAACTCCCCGCCATCATCGCCGATCTCCGCAAGTCCCTCGCTGCCCTCCCCGCCAACCCCGTCGCCCACGCCACCCTCGCCCGCGCCCTCTTCCTCTCCGAGGACCTCCGCAACGCCCACGATTCCCTCACCAAAGCCCTCACCCTCGCCCCTGAATACGTCCCCGCCCTCGCCACCCGCGCCAGCCTCGAATTCGCCACCGGCCAGTTCTCCCTCGCCGTCTCCACCACCGCCGATATCCTCCGCCTCCGCCCCCAAAACGTCATCGCCCGCCTCCTCCAAGGTGCTGGCTATCTCTACCAGGGTCGCGTCGATGACGCCGAAGCCGCCTTCACCGAAGCATTCCGCATCGACCCAGCCAACCGCGAGGCTCTTTACCAACTCGGCTATACCCAATTCCGCAAAAGCAACTTCCCCGAGGCCCGCAAATCTTTCGAAAAAGCCTACGCCGCCACACCCCCCGATGTCCGCGGCCTCATCGGACTCGTCGAAATCGATTCCGCTGAAAAGCTGTTCGATCAGGCCCTCCAGCGCCTCGACGCCGCCCTCAAAACCGATCCCGCCGACGCCGTCCTCCTCACCGCCCGCGCCAATACCTCCGTCCGCGCCGGCCGCCTCGATGACGCCATCGGCGCTTTCCGCAAACTGATCGCCACCGCACCCAAGGACTTCAAGCTCCAGATGAGTCTCGCCGAAGTCTTCCGCCAAAAGGGCGATTGGGCCCAAGCCGCTGAAACCTGGAAAGCAGCCTCCCTCATACAGCCCAATAACCCCGCTCCGCTCATCAGCCAGGCCGTGGCCATTGAACAGGCCGGCCGCCTCGCCGAAGCCGCCGCTCTCTACGAACGCATCCTCAAACTCGATGGCAGCAACGTCATCGCTCTCAACAACTACGCCAACTACCTCGCCAATCACGGCAAGGATCTCAACCTCGCCCTCCGCCACGCCCTCCGCGCCGCCATCCTCGCCGCCGGCGACCCCTCCATCAAAGACACCCTCGGCTACGTCTACCTCAAACGCAAAGAGCCCAAAGAAGCCATCAAAATCTTCGAACGCCTCACCGCCGATTTCCCCAACGTCGCCCTCTTCCACATCCACTACGCCGACGCCCTACGCCAAAACGGGGACGCCGCCGCCGCCGCCCGCGAATGTGCCGCCGCCAAACCAGCCCTCACCGCCGACACCGAAAAAGCAGACTTCAAAACCATGTGCCCGGACAACCCCTAAGATGCGCGCCCTGCTGATACTGGCCCTCTCCCTCTCCGCCTTCCCCCAAACGCCCAGCGACGACGCCTACACCGCTGCCTATACCCTCCTCCAGCAAAAGAAGTGGGAGGAAGCCGAAGCCGCCTTCCACAAAATCTACACCCAAAATCCCCCGGACCTCCGCGGCCTCATGGGACTCACCGAAGTCTACGCCGCCCAAAACCAGTACCCCCGCGCCCTCCAGATCCTCGAAGCCGAAATGGAAAAGGTGGGCCCAACCCTCCTCCTCAAAATCGCCTGGGGCAACATCGCCACCCGCGCCGGCCGCCTCGATGACGCCATTGCCGTATTCAGCCGGTTGATCGAAGCCAACCCCGATAACTTCGATCTCCACATGCGCCTCGCCGAGGTCTACCGGCAAAAAAACGATTTCCCTCACGCCATCGAAACATGGGAAAAAGCCATCCTGCTGAACCCCGCAACTGTGTTCCCCATCCTATCCCGCGCCATGGCCCTCGATCAGGTCGGCCGCAAACCTGAAGCCCTCGCCGGCTACAACGAAGTCCTCCTCCTCCAACCCGATAACCCCGTCGCCGCCAACAACGCCGCCTGGCTCCTCGCCAAGACCGGTACCGATCTCGACCGCGCCCTCCGCCTCGCCAACACCGCCGTCAGCCGCTCCCCCGCCGATCCCAACGTCGCCGATACCCTTGCCTTCGTCTTCCTGAAAAGGAGCGAGCCCCAATCGGCCGCCAATCTTCTCCGGCCCCTCACCCGCTCTCACCCCAAGTTCCTCCCCCTCCGCCTCCGCCTCGCCGAAGCCGCCCTCGCTCTCGGTGCCAACGCCGAAGCCGCCTCCGAACTCGCCGCCGCCCGCCTCCTCTCCCCGTCTCCCGGACAACGCGCCGAAATACAGCGCATCCAGTCCCAACTGCGATAGAATTTGGTCCACCTATGCGCGCCAAATTGTTACTCGCCCTTTGCCTCTCCGTCGCTGCATTCTCCCAACAGAAGAAGATCCTCTTCATGGGCGAAGCCGACATGCTCCAAGCACTCCAGTCGGTCACCGACAAAGCCAAAATCGTCCCCGTCACCAACGCCAACGTGATGCAGGAACTCACCGATGCCGACGCCTTCATCGGCACCATCAAGCCCGAATACGTCCGCGCCGGTAAGAAACTCCAGTGGACGCAGATCATGTCCGCCGGTGTCGAAACGGTGCTCCATAAGTCCGGCGGCGACGATCTCAAAAACTCCAACATCATCCTCACCAACAACCAAATCGTGCAAGGTCCGGAAATCGCCGACCACGCCATGGCCATGCTGCTCACCCTCTCCCGTGGCATCCACACCTTCATCGGCCACCGCACCAGCGAAACCTGGCAACCCCGCCCCTACCCCGGTATCGAACTCCGCGGCCGCACTGGCGTCGTCATCGGCTGCGGCGGCATCGGCTCCCAAATCGCCCTCCGCGCCTGGGCCTTCGGCATGAACATCATCTGTGTCGATCCCGAAGACATTCCCTACTCCCCCTTCATCACCAAGGTGGTTAAACCGGACCAGTTGAACGAAGTCGTCCCCCAGGCCGACGTCGTCTTCATCTCCGCCCCCCACACCGAAAAGAGCCACAAAATGATGGGCCCCAAGCAGTTCGACCTCATGAAGAAGGATAGCTACTTCATCGCCGTCAGCCGCGGCGGCATCTACGACATGCCCTCGCTCGTCAAGTCGCTCGATTCCAAGAAACTCGCCGGCGCCGGCGTCGACGTCACCGATCCCGAACCCCTTCCCCAGGGCCACGCCCTCTGGAAGTTCAACAACGCGATCATCACTCCCCACATCGCCGGCCGTAGCGATAAGGACCGCGCCCGCATGGTCGGCACCATCCAGGAAAACGTCCGCCGTTTCGTCAACGGCCAGCCGCTCCTGAACGTCGTCGACAAGCAAAAAGGCTACTAACAAGCCCCCCGGTGGAGCGCCGGCAGGCGCTCCACCGTACCATGCAATATGCGTCTGCTCTTCCTCCTCGCCTGCCTCCCACTCTTCTCCCAACAGCCCGGCCGCCCACAAATCGCCCGCCAAACCATCGCCCGCCGAAATCCGCCGCTTCTCCCGCTCCGGCAAACTCACCAGCGAAGAAACCCAGTCCGGTGAAATCTACATGAGCCACCGCGCCAATGTCGATATCCCCCTCACCCGCAACGGCCAACCCCTCAAGCCGAAGGACCTCGACAAGCGCCGCGAATCCGCCGCCCCAACTAAATCAGAATGAGCGGCGTCGACGTTCTCCGCTACTGCCGCCTCACGGCCCTCACCCACGTTCAACTCAAATTCGATACCTGCAAAAGCCCCTGGCCAGGCGAGGCCCACTACGCCAAAGTCAAAGGCGCACTCACGCTCGACCCCCAAACCCACGTCATCGAGTCCCGGCGCGCCTACAGTCCCAAGGGCGGCCTCGTGTACGAATACACCACCCAACCCGCCCCCGGACTCCTCGACGAGCCCATCGAACTCATTTACCGCTGGTCCAACCCCAAGCGCTTCTCCGTCGCCGTCGAACAATCCATCGCCGCCCCCCAATAACCCAGATTTCCCTGGTTACCGTGACACCGGATTTCCCTGGTTACCGTGACACCGGGAAAGTCCGGTACTACGGAGTTCCCCGACCGCCGCCGCTCCATCATCGGGATCACAATGTGGTGGCTCTGGTCGATAAAGCTAGAAGCGAATGCGGAAGTGGCTTATTCTCGGAGGTTGTGCGCTGGCGGCTACCGCCCTCGGTCTGTTCCTCCAGCGCCCTTGGCAGCCGGACCCGGCCGCCCCGCCATTCAAGATCGGCTACAACCACTCCCCGCCTAACTCCTACCGCGAAGGGGATAAGCCGCAGGGCTACGCCGTCGAACTCATCGCCGAAGCCTGCCGCCGTCGCCGTATTCCCATCGAATGGCTCTACCTGCCCGATGGCCCCGACAAGGCCCTCGGCCAAGGCGAAGCGGACCTCTGGACCCAGGTCGGGGACCTCCCTGCGCGCCATGAGTATATGCACATCTCCGCGCCCTGGAACGCGGCCAACTTCTATCGTATTGTCCCGCGCGGCGCCGCCAACACACGTCCGGTCTCCCTCGCCATCCTCCCCCTTCCGATCTACGCCCACGTGGCCAGCACCCATTTCCCGCAGGCCGCCCAGATAATCCGTTCCAGCAATGCCGAAATCGTCACCGCCGTATGCGGCGGTGAATCCGAAGCCGGCCTCCTTGCTCCCGGCCGGCTCGCCATCTCCAGTCTCCAATCGGCCAAACATTGTCTTGAGCAACTCGATTTCGTCCCCGTGCCCATGGCGCGGATGACGTGGGGCGTCGGCGCCACTCTCCAGCGTGCCGACGCCCGTTTTGCAGCCGACGCCATTCGCGATGAAATCAGCCGCATGGCCAACGATGGCACCCTCTCCACCCTCGCCCTCCGCAAGTATCAGGACCCGCTTAGCGAACTGACTCTCATCAATCAACTCGATCAATTCGAAGCCCGATACGGCCGTATGTACAGCTTCTTTCTGGCGATGGCGATCCTCGGCTGCGGCCTCATCTGGCAGTCCCGCCGCCTCACGCTCGCCCGCCGCGCCGCCGAATTGTCGGACCGCGCCAAGAGCGAATTCCTCGCCAGCATGAGCCACGAAATCCGCACGCCCATGAACGGCATCATCGGTATGACCTCGCTGCTCCGCGACACCCAGCCCACCCCCGAACAGTCTGACTACATTGAAACCGTCCAGGCCTCCGCCGAAGCCCTGCTCCAGATCATCAACGATATTCTCGACTTCTCCAAAATCGCCTCCGGCAAACTCCCCATCCACCCCGAACCCACCGATCTGGCCCGTCTGCTCCAAGACGTCCACCGCCTGCTCACCCCGCTCGCCCAGGCCAAGGATCTCGTGCTCCGTTTCGACATCGACGAACTCCACCATCCCCATCTGTTGCTCGATGGGGGCCGCCTCCGCCAGGTCGTGCTGAACCTCAGCTTCAACGCCATCAAGTTCACCGAAAAAGGGGTCGTCATTCTCCGTGCCTCTTCGGACTCCGCCGGGCCCGGCCGTGCTCGCATCTGTATCTCGGTCCGCGATACGGGCTGCGGCATCCCCGCCGCGCAGCTCACCCAGCTCTTTCAGCCTTTCACCCAACTCCACCGCACCGCCTCGCTGGGCGGCACCGGCCTGGGGCTGGCCATCTCGCGCCAACTGCTGCATTTAATGGGAGGCGACATCGACGTGACCAGCGCCGAAGGCGTCGGCTCGGAGTTCATCGTCACTCTCCCCGTCCCTACCGCGGCCCTACCTGCGGAGCCAGCTACCCCGCCTACCCATTCCAGTGAGCTGGCCTTAATGCGCATCCTGGTCGCCGAGGATAACGAAGTGAACCAGCGAGTGATCGTCCGCCTGCTCCAGAAGAAGGGGATGAAGGTGACGCTGGTGCAAGACGGTGCCGAAGCCGTTCAGCGGGCCCGGGAAGAGACGTTCGACCTCATCCTGATGGATAACCACATGCCCGTCCTTGACGGCCTCGAAGCCACGAAGGCTCTCCGCCAATCCGGCATCGCCACGCCCATCCTGGCCTTCACCGCCAGCGCCATGGACTGGGAAGTCACCCGCTGCCGCGAAGCCGGCATGGACGACGTCTTGGCTAAACCCGTCGACCTCCGCGCCCTCGACGAAATGCTCCACCGCTACGCCCCCGTCAAACAAAAGCAATAATCAGGTGTCAGACAGTGCGCCGGGATAAACCGGCATGTAGTAGGGAATGAAAGAGTCCTACAGGAAAGGAGTAGCAAACCATCTTGGCCTCGAGTTTTGC
>JBIKOG010000344.1:0-6574 GCA_044358225.1 Bryobacteraceae bacterium
CTGTTTACGCTTCGACTGCCGCCTCGCGACGACACCCGCAAAACTCGAGGCCAAGATGGGGCGCTACTCCTTTCCTGTAGGACTCTTTCATTCCCTACTACATGCCGGTTTATCCCGGCGCACTGTCTGACACCATAATATTGCGGATGTTTTACAGGAGGCGGGGGGCCAGGTTGTTTTCGCCGTGGACGTCGGTGAGACGGAAGTCGCGGCCTTGGAAGAAGTAGGTCAGCTTTTTGTGGTCGAGGCCGAGCAGGCTTAGGAGAGTGGCGTGGAGGTCGTGCATGGTGACCGGGTCCTGGGTCGCGCGGAGACCGATTTCGTCGGTGCCGCCGATGACCTTGCCGCCTTTGATGCCGCCGCCGGCCATCCAGACGGTGAAGCCGTAGGGGTTATGGTCGCGGCCGTTGCGGTTGCCGCTGCCGCCTTCGGCGCCGTCGGTGAACGGGGTTCGGCCGAAATCGCCGCCCCAGAGGACGACGGTGTTTTCGAGGAGACCGCGGCTTTTCAGGTCGGCCAGGAGGCCGGCGATGGGTTTGTCGACCTTCTTCGCCATGAATTCGTGGTTCTGGTCGCACTGGTTGTGGCCGTCCCAGCCGACTTCGCTGCCTTTTTTGCCACCGGAGTAGAGTTGGACAAAACGAACCCCGCGTTCGACAAGGCGACGGGCCATCAGGCATTGCTGGCCGAACTCGGCGGTGATGTTGTCGTCGAGGCCGTAGAGCTTCTTCGTCGCTTCCGATTCTTTGCTGATGTCGGCGACTTCGGGGACGGACATTTGCATTTTGAAGGCGAGTTCGTAGGACGCCATTCTTGCGGCTAGTTCGGAGTCGCCGGCGCGGGTGTTTTTGTGGTCGGCGTTGAATTGTTGGAGGAGATCGAACATCTGGCGCTGTTCGGGGGCGGTGAATTCGTTGGGGCGGTTGACGTTGAGGATGGGCGGATTTTCGGCGCGGAGGGGAGTGCCCTGGTAGGCGGCGGGGAGAAAGCCGGAGCCGTAGAGAGGGGAGCCGCCTTTGATGCCGCCGTCGAGCATGACGACGTAGGCGGGGAGGTTGTCGCTTTCGCTGCCGAGGCCGTAGACGACCCAGCTGCCAACGCTGGGGCGGCCGACGCGGGCCCAGCCGGTGTTCATCCAGTTTTGGCCGGTAATGTGGGTGAAGCCGTCGTGGTGGCAGGAGCGGATCACTGCCAGGTCGTCGGCGTGGGCGGCGGTGTGTTCGAAGAGGTCACTGATTTCCAGGCCCGATTGGCCGCGCTTTTTGAAGACACGGCGGGAGGCCATGAGGGGGACCTTTTCCATCTTGGTGAATTGGAAGTCGACTTTGCCGAAGCTGGGGGGGACGGGTTTGCCGTCGAGTTGGGCGAGGAGGGGTTTGGGGTCGAAGGTGTCGAGGTGGCTGGGGCCGCCGTGCATGAAGAGGTAGATGACGTTTTTGCCCTTGGCTTGGAAGTGGGGCTTCTTGGGCGCGAATGGGTTCACGGCGGACGCCGGGGCGGCTTGGGCGTCGTTGCCGAGGAGGTAGCTGGCGGCGAGGGCGCCGAAGCCGAGGCCGGAGCGTTCGAGAAATTCGCGGCGGGAGCGGGCGTGGGTGAAGTGGGGATTCATTTTGGTGGCTCGGTGCTATCGGATTTTTCGGAAATTACGGGGTTTGCTGGTGTCACGGTACCAAGGGGAATCTGAGGGTGTTTGGGGGCGGATTTGCCGGGATCCGGACAGGAATGACTGAAAACTGGACGGTTGGGGCCTGTTGGAGGGTCATCGGCAGCTCAGTTTCATCGGAAGATTCCTAAATTACGGGGATTGCTGGTGTCACGGTACCAAGGGGAATCCTAGTCGGGGTGGAGGAATTCGTTGGTGTTGAAGAGGACTAGGGCCAGGTGGTTTAGCGGAATGGCGCTGGACTGCTGGCGTTCGGCGGGGGTGGGATTCCGCTGTAGGGTTTGTTGCCACAATGCCCCGATGGCGTCGGAGGTGCTCTCCGCCTTTTTCGCGGCTCGGTTGGATTGCGCTAGCATGAACTCGCTGTTCATCATCGTTAGCGCTTGGGGAGCTACCGTCGTGGCGTCGCGGCGGGCGCAACTCACCGAGCTGTCCGGTGTGTCGAAGCTGGCTAGCATGGGGAGGGGGAACGTCCGTTTCACGTAGAGGTAGACGCTGCGGCGGTCGTGCTCGGATTTGTCCAGCGCTTCGGGCCATTGTTCGCGGGCCCACATTACTTTGTATTCTTCCTTGCTCAACGGTGGGATTACGGGGCGGCCTCCCATTTTCGTGTTGAGGGCTCCGGCGGTTGCCAGGACGGAGTCGCGGAGGGTTTCGGCGTCGATGCGCTGGCGGTTGGCGCGCCATAGATAGCGGTTGTTGGCGTCGATGTTGGCGTTCGCTTCGCTGTGGGCGGAGTCGCGCTGCCAGGTTTCGGAGAGGAGGATCTTCCGCTGGAGTGCCTTGATGCTGCCGGTTTCGATGAGGTCGGAGGCGAGTTTGTCCAGGAGTTCGGGGTGGGTGGGTGGTTCGCCCTGGCGGCCGAAATCGTTGGGCGTGGCGACCAGGCCTCGGCCGAAGTTCCAGGCCCAGATGCGGTTCGCCATCACTCTTGCGGCTAGGGGGTGGTTGGGGTTGGTTAGCCATTCGGCTAGGGATTTGCGGCGCTTGTCGGGATCGACGGTTGCGCCGTTGGCTAGAGCGGATGGCAGCGCAGGATCCACCTTGGGGCCGTTGGCACGCCAGTCGCCGCGGCTGGTGAGATGGATGTCGTAGACTTTGTCCGCGGGGCCTAGGACGGTCGCGGTTTGGGGGACGGGGTTAGCTTTCAGGCTGGCTTCGCCTAGTTCGCGGATGAGGCGTTCGCGCTCCTTCGTTTCTTCGGGGGTGAAGGGGATGTCGGCGGAGATGCCTTGGGCGTTTTCCTTGAGGCCGGCTTCGGTTAGGGCGAGGTCGATGGTTTCCTGGGGCGTGTTGGCGGGGAAGCGCGCCTTTACTTTGTCGATGACGCGCTGGCGGGCGCGTTGTTCGATGCGGTTGATGGCGGATTTGATCTCTTCGGCCTTCAGCCAGCGGGGGTAGCCGGACTTGTAGCCGTAGATGTTGAACTTGGGGATGACGGGGACTTCGCGCTCGTCGCTGGCGGCGAAGATGGCCATCATGCCGTGGTAGTCGCGGGCGGTGATGGGGTCGAACTTGTGGTCGTGGCAGCGGGCGCAGCCGAAGGACATGCCGAGGAAGGCTTCGCCGGTGGTGTCGGCGACATCGGCGAGCCATTCGTAGCGCTGCTGGCCGCCGAAGAGGCCGGCTTCGTGATAGACGGGACCGATGGTGTAGAGGCCGGTGGCGATTTTGGCGTCGAGGTGTTTCTTCTTCTCTTCGGGGACTTGGAAGCCGCCGTTCAAGGCAAGATCGTCGGGCCAGATTTCGTCGCCGGCGATTTGTTCCTGGATGAACTGCTGGAAGGGTTTGTCGGCGTTGAAGCTTTGGATGACATAGTCGCGGTAGCGCCAGGCGTTGGGGAAGTAGATGTCGGTTTCGAAGCCGCCGGTGTCGGCGTAGCGGACGACGTCGAGCCAATGGCGGCCCCAGCGTTCGCCGTATCTTGGGGATTTTAGGAGTTCGTCAATTAGGGTTTCGTAGGCTTTGGGGTTGGTGTCTTTTTCGAAGGTTTCTACTTGTTCGGGGGTGGGCGGGAGGCCGTGGAGGGTGTAGTAGGCGCGGCGGATTAATGTGCGTTTGGGGGCCTTGTTTACTGGGGTTAGGTTGTTGGCTTTGAGGGTGGCGTTGATGAGTTCGTCGATGGATTTGTTCGACTTCTTTATGGGTTGGAATGACCACCATTGGGGGGCTGGTTTGGCGTCGGCGGACCATTTGGCGCCATCGTCGATCCAGGTTTTGATGGTTGCGATTTCTTCGGGGGTTAGCGCCTTTTTGCCGGGGGGCATTTGGAGGGCGGTGTTGCGGAGGAGGGCTTGGTAGAGCAGGGATTTTTGGGCGTTGCCGGGTTGGATGGATGGCCCGCGGGCTCCGCCTTGGAGGGCGGCTTCGCGGGTGCGGAGATCGAGGCCGGCCATTTTGGCGGGGCCGTGGCAGGAGAGGCAGTTAGTGGCTAGGATTTGTTGGGCGGATTGAGCGGTGAGGGCGGGGATGGCCAGGAGGAGGAGGATACTTCGCACGAGATTACGTTATCGCAATTTTGGGGTGGTTCGTTGATGCGGGAAGCGATGGGCTTACGTGGCGGGAAGTAGGAGTTCGATTTGGACGGGTGGCGCGGTGGGGAACTTTCGTTGCCATTCTTCTATTGCTTGCTCGACGTCGGATTGGGATTGGGCGGCGACGGCGAGGCGGTGTTGGCCGGGGGTGTTCGAACAGGCGTGGGGGCCGGGGTTTCCTTCGCTGCACTGTTTGCAGAGGGGGCGAATGGTGGACCAGTCTTCGAACCCGAGATCGCGGTTTAGGCAGATTTCGGCGAGGGCGTCGATTTCGGTGTGTGTGGTGACTTGGAAGGTGGCGTAGGGGGAGGGTTGCCAGAGTTCGAGTTCGTCGAAGACGGGGACTTCGGTGTCGTGCCAGGATCGGGTGCCGTTGGCGGCGCCGTCGTGGAGAACGATGTCGCGGAAGCGGTGGTTGGATTCGGGCAGGGGGATGTTGTCGATGATGATTCGGGCGGGATCGATGCGCTGGCCCCAGACGACTTCGTCGTCGGCGGTGGGATTGATCCGGGTACAGGCGGTGGCGGGAGAAGCCCATGTCCATTCGCCTTCGCCCTGGGGAACGTCGAGGCCGGCGTTGCGCCAGGCTTGGCGGGCTTGGGGCCAATCGCGGAGGGCGGTGGCGGCGATGCCGAGGTTCCACCAGGCACCTTGGTCGGTTGGGTTGAGCTGGACGGCGCGCTGGTTGTGTTCGAGGGATTGGTGCCAGTTGGCGGCGAACTTGGCTTGCAGGCCGAGGTTGAAATGCGGGGTGCTCCAGGTGGGGTCGGCTTTGGCGCTCTTTTTGAAGAATTGGATGGCGCGGTCGGGGTGGCCGGCGGCGGTGGCTTGGTTGCCTTTGTTGTTGAACCAGTCGGCTAGGAGGCGTCTCATTGTTGGCGTGGGGTGCTGCGGAGGAGGCCGGCGGTGCTGAGGTCTTCGTCGATTTCGGGCCAATGGATGCCGTAGCCGTTACCGCTTATTTGCCAGTTGGCGAGTTGGGACGGGGTGGCGTTGAGGAGGCGCGGGAACCGGGCTAGAGGGACGGCAACGGTGCGGCCGTCGACGAGATCGACGGAAAGGGTGTCGGCGGTTAACTGGATCGACGTGATGCGCTCACCGGGGTTCATTTCTTTAGTTTGCATTCGCTGGTGCATTAACCGAAGTTGGGGACTTTCATCTGTTCGCCACCTTTGAGGGCCGATTGGTGGGCGATGATGCCGGGGGCGGTGAAGGCTACCGCTGCGTAGACGTCGACTGCGGGTTTGCGGTGGTTGAGAACGGCGTCGACGAATTCGTGGGTTAGGAATGTGTGGGAGCCTTCGTGGCCGCTGTTGTGGCGGAGGGGGGAGGGAAGCATGTCAGTCGCCCACCATTTTTTCTCTTCGTATTTTTCGAGGATGGCGGCCTGGCGGGCGAAGCCTCCGGCGTCTTTTTCGGTTCCGGTGCTCCATTTGACCGTTGCGGGGCCGAGGCCGTTGGGGTGGGCGTGGAAGAAGCTCATTTTGTCGCCGTGGTATTGGGCTCGCTCCGTGCCTTTGTGGGCGCCTTTCCACCAGACTTCGACGCGGAAGCTGGTGCCGCGGTCCGTATTGAAGAGGGCGGTTTCGTTCCAGAAGGGGTTGTTGTAGACGTTGTTTTTTAGGATGGGATCGTTGTCGCCCCAGCCGATGCAGGTGGCTGTTGTGATGCGTTCGCCGGTGACCGATAGCAGGTGGGCGGTGCAGTGGGTGGGGTAGTGCATGGGCGGGAGGCCGTGGCGCCAGGTGCGCTGGCCGTCTTCGAAGTAGAGCGTTTCGAGGCCGGCGTGGTGGTATTCGCTTTCGCACGAATAGAGGTGGCCGAAGGCGCCTTCGTTGTAGAACTTGCGGGCGGAGATCGTCAGCTGTTGGTAGTAGCTGGTTTCGGCCATCATGTACGTCAGGCCGGTGGATTTGACGGTTGCGATGAGCTGGGCGCATTCGTCGAGCGACATGGCGGCGGGGACGGCGGAGAGGACGTGTTTGCCGGCTTTGAGGCATTGGACGGCGTGGCGGACGTGGTCCGGGGCGGGGGTGAAGAGGCCGACGGCTTCGACTTGTTTGTCGTTGAGGAGGTCGTCGAGGGAGTTGTGGGCTTTGGGGCAGTTGTAGGTTTTTTGGAGGGCGGCGCGGCGGTCGGGACGGAGGTCGGCGACGGCTTCGACGGTGGAGTTGGGGTGTTCGTGGAAGAAGAAGGAGGCGCCGAAGCGGCCGCCGACTATGCCCATGCGGAGTTTGCGATTTTGGGCGGCGACGGGGAGGAGCGTGGAGGCGAGGAGGGAGCGGCGGGTCATGGAGTTTATCGTATCGCTGGTGGGGTGGAAATGGGGGGGTGCGGCGGGTGGGGGTATTTTTTGGGTCTTGAAAATTGGCCGTAA
>JBIKOG010000345.1:0-6567 GCA_044358225.1 Bryobacteraceae bacterium
ACCTTCCCCTGGTCCATCAAAAACACCTTCGCCTCGCGCTTCGACCCCCTCGCCAACCCCGCCAACACCCCCACCGTAAACCCCGGATCCAGCGGCTCCCACCCCAACTCCGGCAGCGTCTCAATCAACGCCATCCGCCCCAACGCCCGCGGGTCTTCAAACACAATTCCCCGCCCATCCGATAACTCAAACACCGCCCGAATTGTACTTACTAATAAACGATGATCCGGAACAACATACAAGTTCCCCGTCATCCGCAAATGCACATGCAGAATAACATCACCAGTGAAATGAAGAAAGATATTCTTCCCCCGCCGCTCCACCCGTTCCAACCGCGCCCCCGAACAAGCGGTCTCCACATCACCCGACGCCATCCCAGCCCGCAGCACCCGCGCCCGCGATACCAAACACCCCTCGGCCTCCTGCCGCAGGCGCCGGCAAACCGCCTCCACCTCCGGCATCTCAGGCATCTTCGTTCGCCCACCCCATCAGCTCCACCGGCGTCCCCGCGACAACCCCCAACTGCTTCGCCGCGCTCGCCTCCCGCATCACAATCTCAATGAAACCGCTCGATCCAGCCACCGCATACAACTCCCCATACTCGCAAGCCTCGTAGTGACTCGCTAACGCCGACACCTGCGCAAACCCCAAATTAAACACAAACCGGTTCGTCGCCACCCACGGAAACTCACGCAGCGAAAAGTTGGTAATCACATTCCCAAACCGGTCCACCTTCAAGATGGTCCCCTGCCACGCGCGCTTCGAAGTCTGCACCGGCGCATCCATCCGCAACCGCAACGCGTCGTTCACTAACTTCCCAAATGTCGACGCCCGTGCCCCCGCCGCTAAGTGCGCCGCCGACGGCGCAAACACATCGCGTCCATGAAACGTCCCGCTAACATCGAATAACCAATACCGCCGCGCCGTAACTTCCCGGACCTTCACTTTGTCCACGCTCAAAGCCGAAGTCAACAAACCATTATCCGGGCCAAAGAAATACTGCCCCGCCGCCTCCACCAGCAAGGGCCGCCGCGATGACCCCACCCCCGGGTCCACCACCGCCACATGCACCGTCCCCTTCGGAAACCACCGCCACGCCTCCCCGAACGTGAACGCCGCCTCGGCCACATCGAACGGCCGCAAATCGTGCGTCAGGTCCACCACCGTCGCGTCCGGGCAGATCGTGTAGATCACGCCCTTCATCGCCGCCACAAAGTGGTCCGACGTGCCGAAATCAGTGGTCAAAGTAACGAGGGGTCTGCGAGTAGCCATTGGTAGAATAGAGGGGTGGAGCGCTTTTATTTCGATCACAACGCAACGACGCCCGTCGCACCGGCCGTGATCGACGCGCTCGTGCCCGTCCTCCGCGAGGGATTCGGGAATGCCTCCAGTATCCACCAGCCCGGCCAGCAAGCCAAACAGATCCTCGAACGCGCCCGCCGCCAGGTGGCCGCCTTCCTCAACTGCTCGCCCAAGGAAATCGTGTTCACCAGCGGCGGCACCGAGTCGGACAACCTCGCCATCTTCGGCGTCCGCGGCCACATTGTCACGTCGAACATCGAGCACCCCGCCATCCTCGCCGCCTGCCGCGATCTCGACGTCACCATCGTCGAAGCCGACGCCAACGGCGTCATCCCGCCCGCCCGGGTCCGCGACGCCATCCGCCCCCACACCGCGCTGGTCTCCATCATGCACGCGAACAACGAGCTCGGCACCATCCAGGACATCGAAGCGATGGCCGAAATCGCCCACGCCTCCGGCGCGCTCTTCCACGCCGATGGCGTCCAAGCCGCCGGCAAAATCCCAGTAAATCTCAAGAACATCGATCTCTACACAATCTCCGGCCACAAGCTGAACGCCCCCAAGGGCATCGGCGTGCTCTACGTCCGCCAGGGCGTCGATCTCATCCCCCGCCAGTACGGAGGCCGCCACGAAGCCGGCCGCCGCGCGGGCACCGAGAACGTCCCCGGCGCCGCCGCCCTCGGCGCGGCCTGCCAGCTCGAACGGCCCGATCTGTCCGCTCTCCGCGACCGCCTCGAACAAGGCATCCTCGCCAAAGTCCCCCAAGCCGTGGTCAACGGAGCCAACGTCCCGCGCGTGCCTAATACAACGAACATCCGCTTCGCCGGCATCGAAGGCGAAGCCATGGTCATCGCGCTCGACCTCCGCGGCTTCGCCGTGTCAAGCGGCGCGGCGTGCTCCAGCGGCGCCGTCGAACCCAGCCACGTCCTCACCGCCATCGGCCTCACCCGCGAAGAAGCCAAAGCGTCCATCCGCTTCTCGCTCGGCCTCGGCAATACCGTCGAACAGGTCGATGCGCTCATCGACGCCGTCGCGGCCTCGGCCGCTCACCTCCGGAGGCTCTCCCCCGTCTATGCCTGACACTCCCCTCATCGCCGTCGCCATGAGCGGCGGCGTCGACAGCTCTGTCGTCGCCGGCCTCATGAAGCGCGAAGGCGCCAACATCGTCGGCATGACCATGCAGCTTTGGAACCAGCGCCGCTTGCCCGAACTCGCCAGCGAAACCGCCACCGGCCGTTGCTGCTCCATCGACGACGTCTACGACGCCCGCTACGTCGCCCAGCTCGTCGGTATCCCCTACTACGTCGTCAACTTCGAAGACGCCTTCGAAAAATCCGTCGTCAAGCCCTTCGTCGACGACTATCTCCACGGCCGTACGCCCATCCCCTGCACGCTCTGCAACAACTTCATCAAGTTCGACACGTTCATCGAAATGGCCGAAGGCATCGGCGCCGAAAAGATCGCCACCGGCCACTACGCCCGCATCACGCAGAACGCCGAGACCGGCCGCTGGGAACTGCGCCGCGCCGTCGACGCGACGAAGGACCAGACCTACTTTCTGTTCGGCCTCACGCAACCGCAACTCGCCCGCACCCTCTTCCCGCTCGGCCACATGGTCAAAACGGATGTCCGCGAACTCGCCAAATCGCTCGACCTCCCCATCGCCGACAAGGGCGACAGCCAGGAGATCTGCTTCGTCCCCAACGGCGACTACAAAGCCTTCATCGAGGCCTACTGCCGCGAGCAGAACATCCCGCTCAACGACATGAGCGGCGACATCATCACCCGCGACGGCCAGGTGCTGGGCGAACACGCGGGCTACCACAGCTACACCGTCGGGCAGCGGCGCGGCCTCAAAATTGCCACCGGCGAGCCGCTCTACGTCATCGCGACAGAGCCCGAGTCGAAGCGCGTCATCGTCGGCCGCGACACCGAACTGCAGACGGCTACCTTTACCGCCCGCGACGTCAACTGGATCTCGATTCCCCCGATCACCGAGCCGCGGCGCGCCGAAGTGCGCATCCGCAATCGCCACGTCCCGTCCCCGGCGACACTGATTCCGGTGGGCGACGACACGCGCGTCGAAGTCCGTTTCGACACGCCGCAACGCGCCGTCACGCCCGGCCAGGGCGCCGTGTTCTATGACGGGGACCTCGTGCTCGGCGGCGGCTGGATAGACTAGTACCCAGTGGCCCAGCGCAGCCCGCAACGCAACCGCTTCGAATACCTGCTCACCCGCTTTGCGTTGGGCACGCTGACCTACGGCCCGCGCTCGCTCAGCTATGCCATCGCCTGGTGCTACGTGCAACTGCTGCGCCTGCTGGTGCCCAAGCTCACGCGGGTCGCCAAGCGGAATCTAGCGATGGTCGATCTGCCTCTCCGAACAGCGTCTGGCGTCTGGCGAGCCATCGCGCGCCAGTTGGTCGTGTTCGCGCGGATGGGGCGGATCGATAAATCGAACGTCGATGAATGGATCCGCTACGAGGGCTTCCATCACTTCGAAGAGGCCAAGGCCAAGGGCAAGGGCGTGCTGTTCGCGACGCTCCATCTGGGCGCCTGGGAATTGAGCGCGTTCAGCCACGCGCTGATGGCGGAGCCGATGCACGTCGTCGTGCGCCCGCTCGACAACCCGCTGCTTGACGCCTTCGTAGAGAACCGGCGTGCTGCCAGCGGGAACACGATCCTCGGGAAGAAGGAGGCCGCGCGCGGGATCTTCCAGGCTTTGAAAGAAAACCGCGCGGTGGGAATTCTGGTGGATCAGAACGTCGGCCTCGATGACGGGATCTTCGTGAACTTCTTCGGCCGCAAGGCCTGTGTCAGTCCTACCTTCGCAAAATTGGCGGCGCGCACGGGCGCGACCGTCATTCCCGGATATGCTATCTGGAGTCCGGACGAGCGCAAGTTCGTCCTGCGGTTCGATGAACCGGTCGGGATCACCGGCAACACGTTCATCGATACGCAACGAATCCAGGCCGCTTTGGAGCGCGCCATCCGGGCCTACCCTGATCAATGGTTATGGATACATCGAAGATGGAAAACAAGGCCTCCCGGCGAACCGCCGCTTTACTGATCACGCTGCTGACAGCGTGCGTCTCCACCGCGCAGGACCGTCCTGTGCCGCCGCCCGGGGTGGCGGTGTCGGACAACGACCGCAAGGATTTGGAGGCTGGGCTGGCGCGGTTGAACGGCGCGGTCGCCTCGCTGGGTAAGCATGCGCTGCTGCCCGATGTGCTGATCTTCCGCGAGGCCGTGCGCTACGCGCTGACCTACAACGAGTTCTTCGATGCGCCCGATATTCCGAAGGCGAAGGCGCTGCTGACCGAAGGCCAGAAGCGCGCCGAGCAACTGCTGCACGGCGAGGCGCCGTGGACGCGCGCGACGGGGTTGGTGGTGCGTGGGTATGTGTCGAAGATCGATGGCTCGGTGCAGCCGTATGGGCTGGTGGTGCCGCCGTCGTATGACCCGAAACTGCCGCGGAAGTGGCGCGTGGACGCGTGGTTTCACGGACGGGCGGAGAAGTTGAGCGAGGTGAACTTCCTGGCCGAGCGCATGTCGCGGCCCGGTGAGTTCACGCCGGCCGATACGATCGTTGTGCATCTCTACGGGCGCTACTGCAATGCCAATAAGTTCGCAGGCGAAGTGGA
Organism: Bryobacteraceae bacterium; assembly: GCA_044358225.1. Classification (GTDB taxonomy): domain Bacteria; phylum Acidobacteriota; class Terriglobia; order Bryobacterales; family Bryobacteraceae. The sequence goes on from JBIKOG010000345.1 coordinate 4,947, forward strand.
TCTGTTCGAAACGCTCGACGCGATGCGGAGGCAGTATGCCGTCGATGACGACCGGATTTTGGTGCGCGGGTTTTCGATGGGCGGTGCGGCGGCGTGGCACTTCGGCGCGCATCACGCCGGGCGCTGGGCTGCTGTCGCGCCTGGCGCGGGTTTTTCCGAATCGGCGGAGTTCCTGAAGCTGGCCGAGCGGAAGGAAGTGACGCCTGCTTGGGAGCAGACGTTGTGGCGGATGTACGATGCCACGTTGTATGCCGCCAACTTCACCAACGTGCCGCTGGTCGCCTATTCGGGCGAGATCGACGGGCAGAAGCAGGCCGCCGATCTGATGGCGAAGTACCTCGATAAAGAAGGCATCCAGATGACGCACATCATCGGGCCTAACACGCCGCACCGGTATCATCCGGACTCGAAGGTCGAGATCGATAAGCGGCTGGATGCGATCGCCGCGCGGGGCAGGGAAGCCTACCCCCGGCGGGTGAAGTTCGTCACCTACACGCTGCGCTACAACCGCATGAAGTGGGTGGTCATCGATGGCATGGAGAAGCATTGGGAGAAGGCCAGCGTCGAGGCGAGCGTGCACAACAAGGAAGCGCTGCAGGTGACCACGGCGAACGTCAGTGCGTTGACCATTGATTACGGCGCTGGCGGCGCGCCGGTTGAATTGGTCGGGAAAGCCGCGATCGCCATTGACGGGCAGACGGTGGCTGTTCGGGGACCGGCGAGCGACCGGTCGTGGACCGTGCATCTGGCGAAGTCCGGCGGCAAATGGGCCGCCGTGGCGACCGCGCCGGAGGGCAAGGTGAAGCGGCACGGGTCGCAGGGGCCGATCGACGATGCCTTCATGAACTCGTTCCTGTTCGTCGTGCCGAGCGGCGTGCCGGCGGGCGAGGCGGGCAAGCGGATTGCCGAGGAACAGGCGCGGGCTATTCGCGAATGGCGCCGGCAGTTCCGCGGCGATGCGCGGGTGAAGAAAGACGTCGATGTGACGGCGGAGGATATCGCGGCGCATAACCTGGTGCTGTGGGGTGACCCGGCGTCGAACTCGCTGATCGCGAAGACGGTGGGCCAGTTGCCGGTGCAGTGGTCGGCGAGCGAGTTGACGGTGAAGGGGCAGAAGTTCAACGCCGCGACGGCGTATCCCACGCTGATCTATCCCAATCCGCTGAACGGGAAGAAGTATGTGGTGCTGAACAGCGGGTTCACGTTCCGGGAGTTCGACAACCTGAACAACGCGCGGCAGATCGCGAAACTGCCCGACTGGGCGGTGATCGACGTGACCGTGCCGGCGAATGGGCGGTATCCGGGGAAGGTGGCCGCGGCGGGGTTCTTTGATGAACGGTGGCAGTAGGATCTGATCTCGGGGTAGGGGGGACACCCGGCCTGCGGCCCGCGGGTGTCCCCGGGTTTGGCGGGTTGGGGTGTTTTTTCGCTGGTGGTGTTGGGTGGGTGGGATGTACGGCGTAGGGGGGACACCCGGCCTGCGGCCCGCGGGTGTCCCCGAGGTTTGGCGGGTGGGGGATGTTTGGGCTGGCGGCGTTGCGGGTGGGGGGGATGTACGGCGTTGGGGGGACACCCGGCCTGCGGCACGCGGGTGTCCCCGGGTTTGGCGGGTGGGGGTGTT